>JBDHWI010000025.1:0-34003 GCA_039810125.1 Thermoflexales bacterium
GCCTCACCTAACAAGCGTGTGTCTTGTATGCGACTGGGGTGGAGTGTAGGACTTGACTTTCACCTTTGTCAAGCGCTCGAATCACCTCAAGGAAAATCTTGTCAAAGAGGGATCGAAGCGTCACGAGAAAATCTTGTTGAGGGCTGATTCGTTGCCTCACGGAAGAATCTTGCCGAAATGGATATCGGCAGGAGGCTTTCGTGAAACGGGAGAAATACAAACCGGCCAAGCCAAGCGAGAAATATCTTGGGGTGTTCAAGACGCGCTACGCCAAGGCCACGAAGGTGGCTCTCAAAGAACGGTCGCTGATGTTGGACGAGTTCGTGAAGACGGCTGGGTATCACCGCACCCATGCGGCCGAGATTCTCGGCGAGCGGTATGTGCGCAAAGCCCGGCCGATCCGGCGGGTGCGGACGGCGATCTACACATCGGCAGACCACAAGGCGGTGTGGCAGATCGCGGAATGGTTCGACCAGATTGGCTCGAAACGGCTGCGTGCCGCCATGGATGTGGAACTGCCCCGTTTGCGAGCCAGCGGACAGCTCCAGGTCAGCGAGGAGACCTACCGGCGTCTGCTGAAGATCAGTCCGTCGACGCTGGATCGGATTCGCAAGCTACGGCGGGTGCCGGGACGGCGACTGCACAGCGGAACCAAACCCGGGACGTTGCTGAAGGCACAGGTGCCGATCCGGACATTCGCCGATTGGGACGACAAGCGCGTGGGGTTTGTGGAGGTCGATCTGGTGCAGCATGATGGCGGCAATCCCCGGGCATCTTCGCCTGACACTCAACCTAACCGACGTGTGCACCGGCTGGACGGAGATGATGGCCGTGCGTAACAAGGCGCAGACACGGGTGTTCAAGGCGCTCAAGCAGCAACGGGTTCGTCTGCCCTTCCCGCTGCTGGGGTGGACTCCGACAACGGCGCTGAGTTCATCAACAACCAGCTCATCCGTTACTGTGCCCAAGAGCAGTTGACGTTCACCCGCAGCCGAGTCGGCCGCAAGAACGACAACGCCTTCGTCGAGCAGAAGAACTGGTCGGTGGTGCGTCGGCTGGCGGGCTACGACCGCTTCGACACCCAAAAAACAGACCGATGCCCTCAACCGGCTGTATGGCCTGTATCGGGAGTATGTCAACTTCTGCCTGCCCGTCACCAAGCTGGTGAGCAAACAGCGCTGCGGAAGTAAGGTCAAGAAGGTTTACGACGACCCCAAGACTCCCTACCAGCGTGTGCTCGACTCACTCGATGTCGATCAGGCTGTCAAACTCAACCTGCAACAACGCGATGCTCAACTCGATCTGGTCGCCTTGAAGCAGGAGATCGACCGCCTCAATTGCATGCTCGTTGGCTCTACAATCTCGACAAGATTCTGATGTGAGTCAGCGATTCGCATTTCGACAAGATTTTCTCGTGAGGTCACGCGCCGCTGTTCAGCCGTTTGCATCAAAATCAAAGGCCGCCACGCGGCGCAACCGACCAACGCTAATTGCCATGCTGGGCGATAATCCCTCTTGTCGAATGACGACGGAACTGCCACCTTTTCTTAGCCGGATAACCGAGGCGCTAAACGTGGGCGTCAAGCCGCAACCTTTGCAAGCTGCCGGCGCGTTTTTCTGCGCATTTCGCATCGACTTGTCGCGCTACCGGCTTGGCTTCGGTGAAATTGCGCCATGTTTGTGGTTGCCGGCGACTGCGCTGCTGCAAGCCACGCCGGCACAACTGCACCACGCGCTCGTTGATACGCTCAACGCACAGGGCTGGCAACGTCGAAAATGCCTATTGCTTGTCGATGGGTCGGCGGATGATCTGAAATTGCTTTGCCGCGCGGGTGAACAGCAGATATTTGTGCTGGATGCGCGGGCGCAACAACATATCCTCTCTGCGTCCAGCGTGTCTTTGGCCCTCGTCGATGCCATCAGCCGGGAGACACCTATTACACAGCTTTCACCCTATGAAATCACGCGGCCCGTCACTGGCGAGCAATTCTTTGGCCGCAAGGCCGATATCAACCACATCCTGCAAAACGCTAACACGAACTTTCTGATTGTCGGCAACCGGCGCATGGGCAAGACCTCGCTGGCGCTTGAGGCGCTGAATCGCGCGCGCCGGCAATCTCATGCCGGAGAGGCCTTTGCCTACATCGACTGCTCGCCTTTCAAGAGCCGGCACGAATTCTATGCAGATGTGGTGCGCCGGCTCGATGGGCCACGGCTGATCGACCGCGTCTACAACGACAGCACTTTTTCCATGCAAGCATTCTTGCTTGGCATGGCGAAGCGCTACCAGGAGCGCATCACGCTGGTGCTAGATGAAGTTGACGGCCTGCTGGACATGGATGCGCAAGATGGCTGGACGATGATCTCGACCTTGCGAGCGGTGGCGACCACGCCGCTGCGCCTGGGTGGTCAGCGCGCTGGCGATGAGCGCGCCGAGGGCAAACAGGCTATGCGCGTGCTATTGGCTGGCTTCCGACTGGCGCAGAAGCACGGTATGAGCGACGGCACGCCACTTTTTAATTTCGCCACATCGTTGCGTGTCGGCAATTTTCATCACACCGAATCCGAGGAGTTGATTGTGGAGCCGATGCTGAATCTGGGTATCACGTTTGCAGATCGCTCAGAGGTGGTGTCGCGCATCCATCGTGAAGCCGGCGGTCAGCCCAACCTGATCCAGTACTTCTGTCAGTACATTATTCGCAAGCTGGATGAGGCTGGCACGCGCGAGGTGTCGCCGGAATTGCTAGACGGCGTGATAGATGATGCGGTTATGCGCCGGCGTGTCGCAGATGAAATGATGGTCAATTCCTCCAACCTGGAACAATTCATCATGCTGAGCTTCATTCAAAATCGCTGGCAACGCGACAACGACGCGCGCTTCAAGTTGTCGGATGTTGATCAGTGGTTGCATCAGCGCGGCGCAAATTTGCCGCGCAGCGACCTTGACATGGCGCTAGGGTCGCTGGAAGTCACTGGTGTGCTGGTGCGACAGGGACCGACATACAGATTTGCGATCTCCGTGCTGCCGCGCATGATCGTTGAGAACTATGAGGTGAAGTATCAGATTCGCAAGATTCTGGAGGAGGGATTGCTATGATGGCCCTGCCAGATGTTGCCTTGCGGCCAAGCGACCGCGCTCAAGCCATCCATGATTACATCGATTTGTATGTGCAGCAGATCGTGGGTGATGTGAAGCGCCGGCAGAGTTGCCTATTGCTGGGGCCGTTGGGCGCCGGCAAGACCGAAGTCATGCAGCGTGCGGCGATCCAGCTGCACGAGAGCGGTCTTGTGCGCTGCGTGCTGGTCAACATTGGTGCAGACACGCAGTTGACGCCACAGCAGTTGTGGAGCGGAATGCTCAGGGCGCTGGACGGATCGTTGCAAATTCAACATTTGCCATTGACGGAACTGCGGGCGCGCGTGCGCGAATGGCTGGCGCACAGCCACAAGGATATGGTGCTGTTGCTCGATCAGGTGGAGTTGCTGGAGCGCACCGGAGATATGTTCGCTGAGCTTCGCGCCATGATTCAGGACGCCACCGCACAGGATGACAGCGCCAGCCAATTCATCACTGTGCTGTCCAGCACCGAAGCACTGCGCCGCGATCTCACCGACGAACACTCGCCGCTGCATAACCTGCTCGCTGTAACCAGAATGGATGATTGTGCACCGGCGGTGCGCACGACCATCTGGCGCAAGGTGCTAGCGCATTTGTCTGGTGAGCAGCAGTACATATGGCTCGGCGAGTTGGACAAGCTGTGCGCCGGAGATCCCTACCAGATGCTGCGTGTGGCGCAACACCTCAATCGTGAGTTGACGGCGATGTTGCAAAGCAGTGACGTGGATGAGCAGATGACGCGGCTGTTCATCGAGATGCGTGCGAACCCGGCGCAGGTCGCGCCTCTGTTGCGCCGCTATGGCGAATTGATTGAAAACGACGCTGGCGCAGCAACGGTCATGCTTGACCTCATTCGCAACAAACCAGTCCTGGCTGAAGATGCGCCGCGCGCCAGCAACGACTCGGTGTGGACGGGTATCTTTCGCAACAACGGCGCCGGCGGGTGGATCTTTCGCAGTGGCCTGACCGAATGCTATTTTCGCAATGAATTCGAGCGTCATCCTGAGCGCGTCGCTGCTGTGTTAATGCGCCAACAGAAATTTGAAGAGGCGATTCAACATCTGGCTCAACGCACGCGGCGCAGCCGCGATATGACTATGGCGTTGCGCGATGTGTGTCTGGCGTGGGTGCGCACCGCAAAAAGCCCCAGCCGCGCGTGGGACAAGGCAACGCGCGCGTTATCGCTGTGGTTTGGCGATGAGGGTGTGCGCGTGTTGCGCTACGTGTCACATTGGCAGGCGGGCACCGAACAGGCGCAGTATGTGCGTGTGAGATATGGCGTGTATGATGTGCCGGCAGAGGCGCTGATGGAAAAGCTTGCGCGCGCTGCTTACAAAGAGCGCACTGCCGTGCCAGTGCCCGGCGTGGCGATGAAATCTGTGTCGTATTTCCACGAGCCGGCGCAACCCGATGATTGCGCAATCTTTCCACTGAAGAGCAATGGCGGCGAATATGGCGCTGTGGTGCTTTCGCGCGCCGCCTATGAGGCGGAGTTTGAAGCTGCCAGAAACAACGATCATCTTGAGGCGTGGATCGCGCTGCTTAACGATGTCTTCAACGAGATCGCGAGCTTTGAGCAGGAATTGTTGAGCAACGTCGACCTTTCAAGCGTGCAGCGCCTGGCGCAGCAGCACCGCGAACCGGAGGAGACGGATTGGGTGCTGGGCATGATCCTTGCATCCATCACTGCTGGCTTCGGTTTGCAATTCAATCGATGTGCATTGCTGCAAATCGCCAGTGGTGCGCGTCTGATGGGCCGTGCAGCAGTTGGTTATCGCACACAAGCCGAGCAGGAGTGCGCCTGGCTAGGCAACATTCCTGCCACCTTTGAGTCCTGGCTGGAGCAATATCCACCAGGCAGCGATTTGGCTGACACGCCGCTGGGGCAGCATATTCGAACCGTTTGTCTGGAGGATTGGCAAGGTGATTCGGTGCTGGGGCTGGTGCTGTCCACCGACAAGATCAACCCGTGGCCGGTAGCGGAAATTGCGCGATCTGCGCTGCGCGAGTTGATGCATATCGAGGGGTCAACCCACGGGGATCAAACCGTATTCATCGTGCCATTGCGCGATGCTGGCGCTTTGATCGGTGTGCTGGTGCTAGACAGACCGTTTACGCGAGAAGCCGTGACGCAAGAGCAACTCGACTTATTGCCGGGTTTTGCCAACCAGATTGCGTTGACCTTGAATAACGAGCGCATCCAGCGCGACTTTCGCCTTTTCGATGCGTTGAATGCAGCTACGCATAGGCGGCTTGCACTGCAAGACACGCTTGCCGCCGTCCGCGATGTGCTGTTTGAGTTTCTAAGCGACCGCATGTCGCAACTGGTGATTTCCTTGTGGGAGCGATCTGCCGATCCGACGCCGTTCGATCCAGACCGTCGGCAATCCACTGTGCGCATGGCGCACTCTGCCGAGCGTGGAGACTTGCTGGATGGCAACTGGCAATACTTTTTCTACAGGAGCGATGAGCGCTGTGTCGGGCCGATCGATCAGGCTTTGTTTACGGCGCATGGGCGGCTGCACATCTGCGACTTGCCACGTTGGTTGGAGATAAATGCACCAGACGCCGGTCCTGACTTCACCGAGGGCATTCGCACTGTCTACAGCGTAGCCATGATTTCTGGCCTCGGCGAGCCGCAGGGGGTGATCTCGTTTCAGTCAGCAAGAGTGAATGCGTTCACTGCAGACGACATCCAGTTGCTGGAACGGCTCGCCACACGCATCAGCAACATGGTTGACAAGGCGCGCGTATATGTCGGCCTGTCCAATGCGCGCTTCCACACTGATCAACTGAACATGACGCTCGAAAAGCTGATGAAACCGAACACGGTTGCCGATTTGCGCCGGCAAATTGTGGAGCAGGTGAGCGATTTCTTTTTTGGCGATGGTCGTATTGTGCAGCATGATGTCCGGCCCGACAGTGCCGCGCTCTTTGTGATTGATCGCGGCAAACTGGCAAACTGCGTGGCCGGCGACCAACCCGAACTGGCTGAGCAACTTGCGTGGGAATGCCATGCGATGCGCGAGCGGGCCGTCGCCGGCCAGCAAGTCTTCATCGAACACGTCAGTCGCGAGTTGGTGGCACAAGAAGCCTTTGGCGAGGAGGCATGCAGTTGCCATGCAAGTCTCGGCGCGCATGCCTCGGTTTGGTGCAACGTTGGAGTTGACTTGCTATTGGTGCTGGCGTGGCGACATCCGCGTCGCATCAGTGCCACTGAGCGCCAGTCGTTGCCAGTGCTGACTGCTATCGCAGCGCGCACCAACGGCGTGATCGAGCGCGATCGGAAGCTGATGCGGGAGCGCCTTGCCAACTCGCTCTCGCTTGGTGACTATGAGTTGATCGAAGCAGAATACTCACACCAATGGAGCAAGCGCATTCGCGCGATGCGCATGTATGCGCAGTTTGCGCTGGAGGACCTGACAAATAATGAGATGCCGGTAGAGGAGCAGCGCGGGAAAATCGAGGGCTACCTTGCGAAGATCAAGCAATTCAGTAGCGAGGGGTTGGAGCGATTATCGTTCACCAGCAAGGTGACGAAGGTGGAGGAATTGCCGCTGCGCGACTGGCTGGAGAATCTGGTGAAGCGCTGGAATCTGTTGAACAAGGACAGCGGCATCGATTGTGAGCAAGACCTGCATCTACCGGCGGATGCGATGCTGACTACACGGCCAGCCATCCTAGGATGGATCTTGAATGAATTGCTCGGTAACGCCCTCGATGCTGAAAAGCGAGCACTGGGTCAACCACATCCCATTTTGTTGCGCGCTGTATTTCACCCGCAGGCCGGTGAATTTGAAATCGCCATCAGCAACGACACACGGATGCCGCGTGATGTGCTGGATGCAGTGCGCAGAGGCAGTCCGGTGAGTCGCCCGCATAGCTCCGGGCGGGGTATTTGGATCGCGGAGGGGCAGGTAAGGGCGCTGCTGGCTGGCGTGTTGATGGTTCCAGGTCTGCAGGATGCGCACACCACCTTCACCCTCATACTGCCCCAGCGCCTGGGTTAAACGAAACAGATGTTCTCGTCTACTATAATTTTCCCGAGATAGCACATGGGGGATTCTAAGCCGCTCATCTTGGTCTGTGACGACACCGACACCGATCGTGAATTGGTGCAGCGCTACCTGCCTAATCAATTTGACTTTGACTACGCTGAAGATTACGAAAGCACCCGCAAAATTCTCTCCAGCCGACATGTCTATCTGGCTCTGGTCGATCTCTTTTTGGACAAGAAGGACGAGATGCCGCTGGGCTTTGAGATTCAAGATGAATTTCAGCATGTGCCGATTGTGTTGATGAGCGGCCACAATCCGGAATCCGTTGAGCGCGCGATGTTACAGCGCAAGCACTCACTCAATGGATTGTTAAGCAAGGATCATGCCTTGCGTGACAAGCTGACGCTGGAGCAGACGCTGCACAAATGCCTGCGGCTGCACTACAACGTCGATCTTGATTTCAACTTCAAGAAGAATAGCATTCGCTGGGAATCGATTGCGTTGAAGCTCGCTGGCGATGACAAATCGCTGCAAGAGCAGTTTCTGTCGGAGGCGAAGCATTTGGCGCAGAAGGTCTTCCATGACTGGGATGTGAGCGAGCATGCTCATGTGCGCGCTACGCGCATCGATGTGCTGGATGAATTGGAGTCTGGATCGCGCTCGTGTGTGTTGCTGTTGCGGCCATGCACGGCGTGCAATGAGCCGCAGGCTGATGTGATCTTCAAGATCAGCCGCGCAACCCAGCACCAGCCTAGCGAGCATCGGAAGTTCGATGAGTTCAAGAACCTGATCGGCGGCTATGGTCTGCGCGAGCGGCGCTATGCGCTCACTTGTCACTTGCAGGGGCAGGTGTATTCAGTTCCATATTACAGCTTTTATGAAACGTGCACCTACGCCAGCCACTATGCGTCGTTGAGCGGTGGTGAGCAGGATGAGGCAGGGTTGAACACATTGACACGTTACCTGTTCGACAACACGTTGCGTTCGGTCAACCGCCTGTTGCGCACCGAGCAGCGGGGTACCATCACGCTGAGTAGCTATTGCGCTGGACGCATCCAGGCGGAAAAACGTGCGCAGGTCATCTTGCGCGATCTGTGTGTGGAAAATGCGTTGCCACATATTCGCGTGAAGGGTGATACGCTTGAGGTGCGGGTGAATGACTGCGTGCGGGAGTTGGTACACCCGGCACAGCCGGTATTGGTGAAGCGCGACTATAAGCACTGCGACGAGAAGGTCTCGGCGGCTATTCGGCATGGCGATTTTCACGCTTCAAACGTGCTGGTGGATAAGTATCGCAAGATGTGCTGGTTCATCGATTACGAGCGATTTGACACACATCACTTTGCGCTGATAGATCATGTCGAGTTTGAGGGCAGCATTCTTTTTGACCTGATGAATATCGGCGAGATGGATGCCGGCTTTATTGTGAGCTTTATCGAGTCGATCAGTCAGCCTATCATTAACCGATTCGCGGAGGCGTTTGGCGCAGATGCGGCGCAAACGGATCGTGCAGAAGCCGGCAAGGCCATGGCTGCCATCCGTGCCATCCGCAATTCGGCGTACGAGGTGAATGGCCTTGATGCTGCACATAGTTACTATCATGCGCTGATGTATGAGGCGTTGCGCGTGGCCGGCCGCGCTGATGCCGACCTGCGTCGGCGCTGGCACGTGCTGCTGGCTGCCGCAGTGTTGCTTAAATGTGTTGAACAATTATGACTGCGCGGCCAGATTACCCCCGCCAATTCCGCAATGCTGTGTGCGCCAGCGCATTGAAGAATCTATCGCGCGGTGATAGCCTGACACTGATAGGCGTCGGCAGTTCAGGCAAATCCAACGTGGCGCGCCACTTGGCGCGGCGCGATGTGCGCGAGTATCACCTTGGCGAGCGCGCTGCCGGCACTGCCGGCGTGCTGGTCGATTTTTTGCACTACACCGAGTCCGACGTGATCGGCATGCATTGCATGCTGGTGGAGGGACTGGTGAAGGCGGCGCAGCGTGGAGACGCGCCGGCTGCGCTTGCCGGCTGCATCGGAGATCTGCTTGTCTTGCGCCGGCAGACCACCGAAGCCGCCACTGCCAACATGTCGCGCATGTGCGTCTCTGATGCGTTGAACCTGATCTTCTCAGCCGGCATGAAGCAGGTGTATTTCATGCTCGATGATTTTGATCACGCGCTGCAAACCGCACCCGCGCCGGCGTTGCGCAGCTTGCGCGCCTTTCGCGATGACTATAAGGGCCGGCTTGCCTATGTTGCGATCATGCGCAAGGAGATGGCATACGCGCGGCCAGACACGCACGAGTACGAGGATTTTTACGAACTTGTGTCGAAGCCGGTGCTGGCCGTCGGCGCGTACGACCGCGCAGATGCCGAGTTGATGATGTCGGTGTTGGCCGGCGCGTCACCCACCATGACGCCGGCACACCGCGATCGTGTGCTGGAGATGTCCGGTGGTCACCCAGGCTTGATTCGTCACATCTATCGTGCTGTGGAATCGGGTCGGGTCGATATTGATTCGAAGAACGCCGTGGCGCAACTGGCTGGTCGTGCTGACGTGCTGGTGGAATGCGATCGTATATGGGAGAGCTTGGCCGAAGATGAGCAGCGTGCAGCCATGTTGATCGCCGCTGGCAAGCCCATCGACAAAGGTGATGCCGGCCTGGCGCGGCTAAAGTTCAAGACACTGACAAAGGAGCAGGGCGGGCGGGTGGCGCTTTTTACGCCGGTATTTTGTGAAGTCGTTCTGCTGAAATCGCCGTCGGTCACGGCTGATGGCGCATCTCCAAAGGCGCAGCCAGCCCAGGCCGGTCAGGCCAGTGCAACATTGGATGCCAGCAGCCACACGATCATGCTGGATGGCCGGCGGATCGATTTGCTCGACGACGTTGCATTCCGGCTGATGGAATGTCTGTGGCAAAGGCGCAATAGCGCAGTGCCGCATCGCAACCTGATGGAGATCGTGCTTGCACCACGCGGTGCATCCGGCCGCTTTGGCGGCGCACCAGAAGAGCGACTTCAGGCCTATATGCAAGATCTGCTGCGGCGGGTCAACCTGCCGAATCGCCTGTATATTCAAGCGCACTCCGATGGCTCGCACATCTTTCAGGAAGCGGGTTGATGGATGTTTGTGATTGGCGCGTGACTCAAGCCGGCGAGGAGATGACGCGATGAGCGATCCCAATGAACCTGTATTTGCACACCGCATGCGCAACGCGGTGCTGGGTCAGCTAGGTTATGTGTGGAAGCCGAGCCGCGAGGTTGCCATCGTATTGCGCGATGAGGTGTTTCATCGCATCGAGCGCGGTGGACGCCGCTTCTATGTTGCACCCGGTGTGGAGCGCATCGCCTTTACGATTGATGTGTTGCCGGAAACGCATCGCCTCACCGCCTCGAACATTCAGACGCACGATGGTGTTGGGGTCGGGATCATACTGAAGATTGAATACCGGCTCGATCTGTTTGCGATGACGAAAGAGGATCAGCCAAGGATTGCCGTGCGCTGCCGGCATAGTGATGCGCGCCGCGACATCATGCAGGACATGGGACAGCGTGCGTTGCAGGGGGTTGTTTCCAACTATTCATCCACTGACGTGCTGAAGCGTGGCATCATCTGGAAGATCATCGAAGGCAAGTTGTGGGAGAGCTATAGCCGGCTGATCAAGCCATTTGGCCTGTTTCTACTCAGGGAACGTAGCGCGATTTTGGAAGTGTTGCCGCCAGCGGTGCTTGCCGCCCGATTGGAAGCTTCCGCACAGCGTCGCATTGCCAACGAGTCGCTCGATAACTACCATCAGAATTATAATGATCTGCTGCGCGGTGAAGCCGTCGAATCGCTCTCTGGCATGTCAGGCGGCTCGCCCTATCTCAATGTACCGGACTTGACTGACCCAGCGTCTGGCAAGTCCAATCCGCCGGCGCAACTGGGGCTGAAGGTTGACCTTGAGCCAACAGATGCAGCGCCACAGGGCAACGCACCAGCGGAAGATACGCCGGCAGCAAACCCCATCCCTGATCAGTTGCAATCTGGCGCGCGGCGTGACACGCGCAGTATGATCGAAGATGGCGATTGATGACCTTGGCGCACATCTGGCCGGCGATATCTTGCGCTGCATCCCGACACACCGCGAGCCGCGCATGACCATCACGCAAATTGCCATGCGCGCCGGTCTGCTGCTCAATCCTTCGGAGGCACTGGCCGCGACACAGGCAGCGGTTGCCGTACTGCGTGCCTTCGGTGTGCTGGACGAGAGTGAAGAAGGCCTCCGCGCCGGCGGGCAGGTGCCAGCATATTTTTTGCGCAGCCTTGAATGGTTTGTGCGCAATCGCGCGCCGATGCTGGATGGCTGGCATGATCAAAACACACAATTCCCCACAGATGATGCAACAATGAGTGGCGTGCAGTTTCTGTGCCAGATTGAGCGGCGCCGACTAGTGCTGGCCGAATCGCTGGGCATCGAAGCTGTGGCCTCGCGCGAGCAAGCAGCAGTGGTGGTGCTGGTGAAGGCGATGATTGGCCGCCGGCCGCATTTGCTCTTTCAATGGGATGCGCGTGCGAGGCGGATGCAATTGATCGGTGGGCGCATCGAGCCTGGCGAGACGCCGGCGCAGGCCGCATTGCGTGAATTTCGGGAAGAGGTGGGTGATGTTCAATTGCCGCGCTGGCAGCATGGGCGCGACTATGAAATTGCACCCCGTTCGATGCGCGGCGGGATATTGGCGCTCACGCAACTTTCGCCGACCTATGGCGCACTGACGGCATACACTTTTCATGCATTCGCTGCGCACATCCAAGCGGCGCATTTTACGCTGAATGCTGGCATGCACTGGCTCAATCGCGACGAAATGCTGCGCGGACAGACACGGGCTGGAGTAAGCTTGGGCGACCCTGCGCTGTATCGATTGTTACTGGCGCGGTTGGTTGGTGGCATCAGGAGCGTGCCGGCGTCATTCACGCTGCAGATGCGTGAGCATTTTGTAGGTGTAGGCGAGTGAGGCGGCGATCAGGCCAAGCACGAACAGAAAGGCCAGGTTGATCAGAAAATGCACATCCAATTGCAACGCGCGCGCGGCAATCAGCATAAACAAGATGTGGATCACCAGCAGAAAGGCGAAAAGCACCGAAAACCAGATCAGCCAACGCGGCTGACGCAGCACCTGCACCAGCACGGCTGCGAGGCAAACCAGAAGGATGCCAAGCCCCACATGGGCGAGAAAATCAACTGCCGGAATCACTGCATCCCACACGAAACGCACCGCGCCGAAGAACAGCAACATCAGTGCCAGCCCCAGGAAGATGAAAGCAGCAAGATAGCCGCCAATTCGGTTGATCTGGTAATCGACCGTAGTGAACAACAATAGCGCGCCGGCGCTGAATGTGATGAGCATGACGACTGCGCGCGCGATGCCCATCGAGATCATGGCTGGGAATGCATTGGCGATGTGGTTTGCCATCCGCATGATGGCCGACGAATCGTTCACCGCTGGCGCGGCGCCGATCATCCAGTGGCTATAGCTTGCGCCGATTGCCCCAAACGTTAATTGCGCAGCCACAATCACTGAGGCGAGCAGCAGTAGCAACGCGATGGCAGCCGGAATGATGCCAGTCAGCAGTCTTTCACGAGGCGGCGGAGTTTTCATGGCTCGCTGAAATTCTACTTTGTCTGTTGTCGACCTGGTTTGAAGCTGGAAGGCTGCCGCGCGCCGGGCCTGCGCAGCAGAAAAGCCCGCCTGAAGAGGCGGGCTTTGTGTGTGTTTGCGCTGGGAAGCTACCGCACGGCAGTTTGCAAGCCAATGGCGATCATGTTCAGCAGGGGTGTGCTGAGCAGCCCAAAGACCAACACGGCAGCTGTGCTGATGGCGGCAGCCAGCGCGCGCGGCATATTGCTGGCAATAGCCTCACCCTCGGTTTGCGGCTCGCGCATGTACATCGTCACCACCACACGCAGATAGAAGAACGCCGACACCACGCTTGTCAGCATCATCACCACCGCCAGCCAGGTCAGGTTGGCGCTGATGGCTGCGCCGATGAGGAAGTACTTGCCGAAGAAGCCGGCGGTCGGCGGGATGCCGATCAGCGAGAACATCGCAATCGCCATCACCAGCGCCAGCAGCGGCTTGCGCCGGCTCAGGCCGGCATATGCGTCAATCGACTGGTCCTCTTCCTTGCCACTGCCCACCGCTGCAATCACGGCAAAGGCGGCCAGGGTGGTGAAGGCGTAGGATGCCAGATAGAACAGCACGGACGTTGCGCCGGCCTCATTGCCCGCTGATATACCCACCAGCACGTAGCCGGCGTGCGCGATGCTTGAATACGCCAGCATGCGCTTGATGTTGTTTTGTAGCAGCGCAGTCACGTTGCCCAGGACCATGGTCAGCGCGGCGATCAGCGCCATGATGGGCTGCCATTGCACCACCAGCGGGGCAAAACCAAACATGAACACGCGCAGCAGCGCGGCGAAGCCGGCAACCTTTGTGGCAGTTGCCATGAAGGCCGTCACGGTCGTTGGCGCGCCCTCATACACATCTGGCGTCCACATGTGGAACGGCGCGGCGGCCACCTTGAAACCGAGGCCGACGAGGATGAGCGCAGCGCCGGCGAAGAGCAGCGTGGGGTCGTAGTTGCTCGTCGTTGCGCTGAGAATGCTCTGCACTTCGGCGATTGAAACCGTGCCGGTGGCGCCATACACCAGCGCAATGCCGTAGACCAGAAAGCCCGAGGCGAACGCGCCCATCAGGAAATACTTCATGGCCGACTCTTCGCTGTCCAATCGCGGCCGCGCGATGCCACACAATACATACAGCGGGATCGAGAGCAATTCGACTGCGACGAACACCACAATCAGGTTCATCGCGTGACCCATCAGCATCATGCCGGCGAGCGAGAACAGCATGAGTGCGTAGAACTCGCCGCGCAGGATGCCGCGCGCCTCGTTGTAGCGCAGCGTGAGCAGCAGCGTCACCACGCCGATGCCGGCGAGCAACGCGTCGATGAAATAGGCGAAGCCATCGCCGCGCACCATGTCATAGAAGCTATTGGCTGGCGGGTTGGCCCACAGCGCGATCGCTGAAATGCCGGCCAGCAGAGTGACCAGCACAGCCAGCCAACCCGTGTTCTGCTTCTTGTCAGCCGGAATTGCCAGATCGATCAGTAGCACTGCGATGCCGCCAATCACCATGATGAGAAAGGGCAAAACGGTAGTGAGGTCGTTGAGCGTCATATTTGTGAAATTAAGAGCGCAGTGATTGTACAGGTGGAATGGATTTTTGCACTTGCGCAAAACCTCCTCTCCGACCGTGAAGGGAATTCGGATTAAAAATTCACTGCCGTCAACACGAAACCGCTGCTGTCGCGCGCCTTGAAGTCATACAGCACGCCTTCTCCATCGCACCAGAAATGTGAGATGCGCCCGCCGTTGCCGTCGGCGTCGAGTGAATAGTGCTGCAATTGCATTTGCCCAAAGCGCGTGTTGTGCGGCTCGTCGGCGTGGCGGATGTAGACCTGTTGCACCGGCGTCGGCTTGAAAGATATCCCGTCGAGAAGATAGCAGCGGAGTGCGCGGCGTTCGCCGGCGGCGAGCTTGCTGCGCCACACTGTCGCCATGTTCAGCAGCGGCGTCGTCCAACCGATCTCGATATCCTCACGCCATGCGATGCGCTGCTCATGAACATCGCCCTTGAATCGCCAGCAGAAGGTGGCCGCGTCGCGCGCCTCACCCAGCACGCAGATGCGACTCTCGCGCGTGCCAAGCAAGCCATGAATGGTGAACTCGACCAGGCGCAGATCCTGATCCAGCAGCATCGTCATGGAATCGCTGCGTGGTTCGGCGAATGGGCCGACGCGCACCGTTTCGTTGTCGATCTGGCGCGAGCCGTCGGGATGGGTGATGGCCTGCCAGCGCTCGTCGGCAATGACGTTGCCGCCGGCGTCGAGAGTCTGGTAGATGCCTTTTCGATGGATCATGCAAAATGTTTTGGGGCCGGCCTTTTGCGCGAAGGGTGCACAACAGTGTGAAGGCCGCAAATGACCGCTTGCCAATTGCCAATAGAATATCGTGAAGAGAAATTATAGATGGGCAGCGATCTACTCATCGGCATTGTCAGCCTGTTCGGGTTGATTGCAATCACGGCATTCTTCGTCTTTTCGGAATATAGCCTCGCGGTGTCGAGGCGCACGCGCATCTCCGAACTGGCTGAACGCGGCAACAGTGCGGCGAAAGTCGTGCTGAGGGTGATGGCTGACCCCGACCGTTTCTTTGCGGCAACGCAGGTCGGCATCACCTTCACTTCGCTCGCCATTGGCGTGGTGAGTGAGCCGGCGTTTAGCGGTATTTTCAGCCGGTTGATCGGTGATGCCGCCGCCGGCCTGCCTGGGCTCAGTTCGCTCTCGGTCATCCTCGGCACGCTGTTTGGCTTGCTCATCGCCTCGTACTTCCAGATCGTGCTAGCGGAATTGGTGCCGCGCTCGATCACCATTCGGCATGCTGAGCGGGTGGCCTTGATCGTCGTGCCGACCATGAACACCATCGCCGGCGCCTTTCGCCCTTTCGTCTGGCTGTTGAAAAATTCATCGCGCTTTGTGCTGCGGCTGCTCGGCTTCGGGCCGAATGCAGACGGGGATCGTGTGCATTCGCTCGAAGAGTTGCGCATGCTGGTGGATGAGAGCGAGCGCGGCGGCGTGATTGAGAGTGAGCAGGGCGATATGCTGGATGCGGTGTTCACCTTTGGCGACACGACTGTGCGCGAGGTGATGGTGCCGCGCACCGAGATGACGTGCGTGGACATCGAGGCGTCATTGCACGATGTGGCGCATGTCTTCAGCACGCATGCCTACAGCCGCGTGCCAGTGTTTGAGACGGACATCGATCACATCGCCGGCATCCTGCACATCAAAGACCTGATGCGCGCGCTGCTCTCGCCGACGCGCACGCCGTCCATCCGCCAACTCATGCGCGAGCCGTTCTTTGTGCCGGATACGCAGCGCGCAGATGAGTTGCTTGGTCAACTGCGGGCGCGGCGCGAATATCTCGCGGTGGTGCTGGACGAGTATGGCGGCACCGCCGGCCTCGTCACGCTGAACGACCTTGTGGAGCGCATCATCGGCGAGGTTCAGGACGCGGCATCCCCTGGGTTGCCCGGCATTCAGCACACTCCGAATGGCAGCGCCATCATCAACGGCCTCACATCCATCGGTGATGTGAACGATGCCTTCAACCTGCAACTGGTCGATGAAAATTACGACACGATCGGCGGCTACATCATGGGCCGGCTTGGCCGCATCCCGAAAGCCGGTGACGAAGTGATGCTCGCCGACCAGCAACTGGTGTTGCGGGTGGAGGAGATGGACAAGCTGCGCGTGGCGAAGGTGGCGTTGCGCCGAGTGCTGGCGGAGTAGTGATGTTGGAGAGCGGGATCGCGGCGCCCCGACCCCGCTCTGCGTCACCTAATCACATTCGGCAGGAACACGCTCTCCCCTCGAAAGACTGAGCTGAGCTTGTGTAAGCTGCCGGCGTAGTTCACCACATACAACTCGCCTTGTAGATCCTCGCCAAATGATGAGATTCGGAAGCCGGTGTCTTTCACTTCGGCATAGACGAAGCTCGTGCTGCCATTTGGTTGCCAAGCTGCAAACATGCGCCTTGAGCCGTAATCACCGAAGAAATACACGCCGCTCAACCAGGGATACGCGCCGCCGCGATATACATAGCCGCCAGTGATGGATGTGCCGATGCTGCGCGGGTAATCCAGAATAGGCTCGGTGCGTGGAATCGCGCTGGGGGTGCAGGCCGGCGAGCGCGGATACGCAATTGCGCCTTCGCGCTGACTCCAACCAAAATTTACCGTGGTGGTGACGCTGCCGGAGATCATGTTCACTTCCTCGCGCGCGCCCTGCCCGACATCGGCGATATAGAGTTCACCCGTTTGCCGATCGAATGACGCGCGCCACGGGTTGCGCAGGCCGATGTGAAACGCGGGGTTGACCTGGCCGGCGGGCAGTGTATAGGTTGTCTGGCCTGTCACATCAAGGCGCAGAATTTTGCCAAGCAGCGAGTTGGGGTTCTCTGCGGCACAGAACGGATCACCACCGCCGCCTCCGTCGCCCACGCCGGCGTAGAGCAGGCCATCTGGGCCAAAGCCGATCCAGCCGCCATTGTGATTGTTGTTGTCGTCATTGCCCGAATGATGCGGGATGTAAAGCACTTCGACGCGGCTGGCGTCATCGGCTACATCGGGATTGCTGCTCACGCTGTAGCGCGCAATCACATTGTCGGTGAAGCCGCCACGCTTCACGGTGTGATACACGTAGAAGCGTCCGGTCGTCTGGTAATTCGGCTCAAAGGCTAGGCCGAGCAAACCCTCTTCGCCGCAGCATTCCACCTGGCTGGTGATGTTCAGAAATGGCGTGGGCAGCACTGCGCCGCTCTTCACGATCTTGATGATGCCGGCTTGCTCGACTACAAACAGGCGGTCGTCGCCGGCGTGCGTGACAAACACAGGTTGCGAGAGGCCGCTGATGAACGGCGTGAGCGAAATGCTGACCTGCGGGGAGTTCGGTGGAATGACATCGGCGTTGGCGATTGACTGCTGAGGAAGCGAGATGCCGGCGAGCAGAATGAAACCGGCCATGAGCGACGCGATGCGCTTTGACATATTGCCAGTGTAACCAACACCGCGCACGATTTGCAGGACGCTGGCACTACGCCCGCCGGCGTTGTGCAAAGGTATGGTGCAAATCCCCGATGACTATAATCACTTGAACGCGCCAGGCGCGTGCCTGGCTACTGGCAAGTGAATACGTTTTAGCATGAGCAACTACACCTCTCTCGATCAACGTTGCGCGAACGTGATCCGCACCCTGACGCTTGACGCAGTGCAAACCGCAAACTCCGGCCATCCGGGCCTGCCGCTGGGCATGGCTGATGTGACCTACGTGCTTTTCAGCAAGTTCATGCGGTTTAACCCGAAGAATCCGCAGTGGTTCAATCGTGACCGCTTCATTCTGTCCGCCGGCCACGGCTCCATGCTGCTGTATGCGCTGCTATTTCTCACTGGCTATGAAAGTGTGTCGCTGGATGAGATCAAGCGTTTTCGCCAATGGCAGAGCAAGACGCCTGGCCACCCCGAAAACATGCTGACGCCGGGCATCGAGGTGACCACTGGCCCGCTTGGCAGTGGCACGGCCAACAGCGTGGGTATGGCGTTGGCAGAGGCATGGCTGGCCGCAAGGCACAACCGTGCCGGCATCGATGTCGTTGATCACTTCACCTACGCCATCGTCAGCGATGGCGACCTGGAAGAAGGCATCAGCCATGAAGCCGCGTCACTCGCTGGCCATCTTGGCCTCGGCAAGCTGATCTGGCTCTATGACGACAACAGCATCACCATCGACGGCCCGACTTCGCTCTCCTACAGCGACAACGTGCCGCAGCGCTTTCAGGCGTATGGCTGGCACACCATCACTGTCGATGCGCACAACATGGCTGAAGTCGAGGCAGCCATCCGCGAAGCGCAAGCCGTGACTGACCGGCCATCCTTGATTTCATGCAAGAGCATCATCGGCAAGAGCATGCCGACGCGGCAAGGCACGAACAAGGCGCATAGCGACGCGCCGGGTTGGGACGAGATCAAAGCGGCCAAGATTGCGCTGGGTTTCGACCCGGAGCAGACATTTGAAGTGCCGGCGGAAGCGTTGTCGGCGTGGCGTGCGATTGGCGCAAAGGGCGCTGGTGTCGAAGCCGCATGGCACAAGCTGTTTGCCCAGTTGCAACAAGCTGATGCTGCCGGCGCGCAAGCGCTCGACGATGCGATCAACGCGCGCCTGCCCGCGGGCTGGAGCGCTGCGCTGCCCGAGTTCAACCCGGCTGATAAACCGATGGCAACGCGCAGCGCGAGTGGCGCAGTGATCAACGCGATCATTGACAAGGTTCCGGCGCTGCTCGGCGGCTCGGCCGACCTGACGCCCAGCAACAATACGCTGCCGAAGGGAGCTGCATCCATTGAAAAGGGCGCCTTTGGCGGGCGCTACGTGCATTACGGCATCCGCGAGCATGCGATGGCCGGCACCATGAATGGCCTGGCCCTTCACGGCGCGGTGATCCCTTACGGCGGCACGTTCTTCTGTTTCAGCGACTATATGCGGCCGGCGATTCGCCTCGCTGCGCTGAGCGAGTGTCACACGATCTTCGTCTTCACCCATGACAGCATTGGCCTTGGCGAAGACGGCCCGACGCACCAACCGATTGAGCAATTGGCGAGCCTGCGCGCGATGCCGCACCTGCTCACGCTGCGGCCGGCGGATGCGAATGAAACCGCCGCTGCGTGGAAGGTCGCAGTCGAACATACGCACGGCCCGGTGGCGTTGGTCCTTTCGCGCCAGGCATTGCCGATCCTGCCGAAGCAGGCCGGCTTCGAAAAAGGCGCCTACATCATTCACGAGGTGGACAATCCGCAGCTTGCGCTGGTTGCCAGCGGCAGTGAAGTGAGCCTGGCGTTGGATGCAGCCAAGGCGCTGGGTGAACAGGGCATTGGCGCGCGCGTAGTGTCGATGCCGTCCTGGGAATTGTTCGACCAGCAGGCTGACGACTACAAGGCTGCCGTGCTGCCGATGGATTTGCCGAAGGTGGTGGTGGAGGCCGGCGTCTCGCAAGGCTGGCACAAATACACCGGTCCGCTCGTTCGCTTCGTCACCATCGAAAATCGTTTCGGCGCGAGTGCGCCCTTCAAGGATGTTTACAAGGGCTTCGGCTTCACTGTCGAACACGTCATCGAAGAGGCGAAAGCGCTGCTGAGTTGACGAGTGGCTGGTCGCTGGCGCAGGGCGATCTTGGCGGGTTATGGCTTCCTGACCGTTTCCTGCGCCGGCTCGCCCTCGATCAACACGCTCGCCTGGGCGATGGGCGCGAGCAGCATGTTCGTTGTCGCGGTGAACGATACGACGCCGCCCGGCGCAATAGGCGCGATATCGGCGGCGATCCCGTTTGCCACGCCCACCAGCGCGCCATTACTGTCATACAGGCCGATGATGAGATGCACGTTTGCCATCGGTTGCAGTTCGTTGTTGCGCAGCCAGCCTGCGATGCGCTGCGGTGAATGCACGTTGCCGTCAATTTGCGCAATGCTGTAGACAAAATCGCGCCGGCTGGTTGCCGCGCTGGCCGGCGCCGGCTGCGTCGAGGCGCTTGGGAAAGGTTGTGCGGCGATGGTGACGCGCTCAGCCTGGCTGAGATTGTTTCTGAGCAAGAGCCGGAAGGGCAATGTCTCGTAGCTGCGCAGGCCGGCGCCAATGAATTGCTGCTCGCTCGTTTGTGAACCATCCTTCAGGCTTGCCGTGATGCACACCATCACGATCTCGAAATTGTCCACGCGCATGTTGGTTGCCTCGGCGATCAATGACCAGGCATTGTTCTGGTCGGAATACAGTTGTGCGTGCTTCAACTGAATGACCGAGCCGGCGCATGGGCCGTTGTCATCGATGCGCGGCGTGATCAGCCGGGGCGCGGGCATGAAGGCAGGCGCAGCCGAGCAGGCTGCCAACGACAGCGCGAGCGACACGAGCAAACGTTTCATGTGTGCATCGCTCAATGTAACGTGAATGATTCACATTGCCACCATGAAAAAGATGGAAATTCTCACCGTTGCCGAAATGCGCGAGATCGAGCGGCTGGCAGATGCTGCCGGCCTGAGCTATGCGCAGATGATGCAGCGTGCCGGCCAGAATGCCGCGCGTGTCATCCTCGAAAAGTTGCGGCCAGAAGCTGGCCAGCGCGCACTGGTGCTGGTGGGCCCGGGCAACAATGGCGGTGATGGCCTGGTATGCGCAACCGCGCTGCGCAGGGCCGGCGTGCAGGTTGATTGCGTCCTGCTCAAGCCGCGCAATGAGGACGATGCTGTGTTCGCTGCTGCAATGCGTGCCGGCGTGCAGATGCACAGCTGCAATGACCTTGCAGCGCTGCTTGCACAGGCAACCATCGTCGTCGATGCGCTGCTCGGCACCGGTGTCTCGCGCCCTATCGAAGGCTTGTTGCGTGATGTGCTGCATGCGGTGAAGGTGAGCGGCGCAAGGGTGGTGGCGCTGGATGGGCCGACTGGCATGAACTA
Source organism: Thermoflexales bacterium (assembly GCA_039810125.1). Taxonomy (GTDB): domain Bacteria; phylum Chloroflexota; class Anaerolineae; order J036; family Brachytrichaceae; genus JBDHWI01. The sequence continues at coordinate 21,209 of JBDHWI010000025.1, forward strand.
CGACACCGGTGCGCTGGATGAGGCGGCTGTGCCGGCGCAATTTACGATCACCTTTCATGCGCCCAAGCGCGGCCACTTTTGTTTTCCTGCCGCTGAGGCGTGTGGCGAGCTGGCTGTCGTTTCGATTGGTGTTGAGGCTCTGAATCTGAAAGATGAGACAAGGGAGAGCAATCTCCAGCTTGCTGAGGACGCTCTCGCATGTGCGTTACTTCCCCCTCGCCGGCTTGACAGCAACAAAGGCTCGCACGGCAAGGCGTTGGTCATCGGCGGATGCAGCGATTACTTCGGTGCGCCGACGCTCACTGCGCGCGCGGCCTATCGAGTTGGGGCCGGGCTGGTGGCGCTGGCTGTGCCACAAGCCATCCAGCACATGGCAGCCATGCTGTGCGCTGAGGCCACATTTGTGCCGCTTCCCGAATCGCAAAGCGCGCACAACACCGCGGCGTTGCCGCGCGTGTTGCGGTGGCTGGAAGGCATGAAAGAGGGCGCAGCCATTGCGCTGGGGCCGGGCATGGGGCCATCGGAAGATGCGGCAGCGTTCATCGATGCCTTTCTTGCGCCAGATGCCATCCAGCGCGCTCCGTTGAAAGGGCTGTTGTGTGATGCAGATGCGTTGAACCATCTCAGCCGCATGGAGAACTGGCATGTGCGATTGCCGGCGCTGACCGTGCTGACACCGCACGCTGGCGAGATGGCGCGGCTTACCGGCCTGTCGATTGCCGAGGTGCAGGCCGACCGCATTGGCGTTGCGTTGAGGTTCGCGGCTGCCTGGAATCACATCGTGGTGTTGAAGGGCGCATACACGGTGATCGCAGCGCCGGCGCTGCGCGGCGTGGTGTTGCCATTTTCAAATCCAGCCATGGCGACTGCCGGCACTGGTGATGTGCTGGCCGGCTGCATCGCAGGGTTCATGGCGCAGGGTTTGCAGCCATTCGATGCGGCAGTCTGTGGTGCATACTTGCATGGCCGCGCCGGCGAGGCGTGGCGCAGCGCACATGGTGACGCCGGCATGCTGGCTGGGGATTTGTTGCCGCTGTTGCCGGATCAGATATGCCTGCTGAAAAATGCCTGAGCATCTGGCGTCTCGCGTGAGTTCAGGCAGTGTGCAGGGCGGCCACCAATGCTGGCAGCACTTCGCCGGCTTTGCCATGTATGCGAAAGACGTTGGTCGACGACTCGGTTTTCACGTCGAGATTGAGGTAAACGACGGTGGCGAAATTGCGCTGTGCGAGGCGCGGCAGTGACGCCGCCGGCTCCACCAGCCCCGAAGTGCCGATTGACAAGAATACGTCGCATGCGCCGGCGGCATCGCGCGCAACCTGAAATTCAGCCGCGGGCAATAATTCGCCGAACCACACCACGTCGGGTCGCAGCAGGCCATTGCAGTGTGTGCAGCGCGGAACTTTCTTCACCTCCAACGCCTGCTTCTGTGGAAGAGGAGAGATTCGCCCGCAATCAAAACACTTCACGCGGCGGATATTGCCGTGCAATTCATGCACGTTGTGGCTGCCGGCAACCTGATGCAGCCCATCGACGTTCTGCGTGATGAGCGTGAACTGTCGCACGCGCTGTTCCAGCTGCACAAGCGCGAGGTGACCGGCATGCGGTTTTACGCCTTCCACCAACTCGCGCCGCCATGCGTACCAATCCCATACGAGTTTCGGGTTGCGTAAAAACGCTTCGGGTGTGGCAAGTTCTTCCGGCTTGAAGCTCGCCCACAATCCGGTCTGTGCGTCACGAAAGGTTGGCACACCGCTCTCGGCGCTCATGCCGGCGCCAGTCAACACCGCAATGTGTTGCGCTGCGCGCATTGCCTCGATCAACGCAGCAGGGAAGTGCAGCTTCGTTTCCAAGTAAAGGGAGAAATCGTTTTGAATGCTTTTTGCTTCGCTTGTGAGGCTATTTGTCGGTGAGGTTGTCGATCAGGATTACATGCAGCTCCAGCGGGCCGTGCACGCCAAAGACGGCGTGCATCTCGATGTCACTGGTGCGGCTGCAGCCGGTGATGAGCGTGATGGAACTGCTGCGGCGAAAAACGCCGAGACGATTGGCGCGCTGCGCGGCGATGTAGTCCTCCAGCCGCGGGATGAGCTTGTCTGTGGTGAGGATGGCGATGTGCAGCGGCGGCAACAGCGAAGCCATGCGCGGCTTGCCCTCGCCACTGCTGACGACAAGCGTGCCAGTGGCGGCGATAGCCCAATCTGCGCCAGTGATGCCGGCATCCGCCGACGCCACGTCTTTGTCGCTGCCTTGAATGCGCGCGATGCCCATTTCGCGCAGCGTTGGCTCGATGCCAGGCAAGTCGATGTGATTTTGATCCCACATCGTGACCCGCTGCACGCCTCTGGCGGCAAGCAAATCGCGCAGGATGCGCATCGCATCGGCGTCGTTTGTTGCTGCATGCACAGCGCCCTTCACGCGTTCAACCTCGGCGATGAAGCGCTGGGCGAGGTCCTCGCGATCCTCTAGTTTTGTCGCCGGGATCATCGCTGGCGTGGTGTCGCGCATGAAAGGCTTGCTCGCTGCAGTGGCGTCACGCAGCCTCTTCAGGATGTCTTCGCGAGCTGATGCCATGATTGCAGTCAGTCTACATGAAGCAGCCGCGTATCACAAGAAAAGAGGCAGCTAGGCGACGGGACAAGAAGCCGCCGGCGATGCGATTGCCGCAGATAATGCTCCCAAGCTCACCGGCACGCCTTCACATTCAGCCTGCCAATCTTCACTGCGCCGTCGGTAGTGCGAAAGGGTGAATCCGCAACCGGCAGGCGCGCGCCGCTCGGCGGGTCATACAGCCCGACAACGATGTCGTATGCGCCGGCCGGCAGGGTTGCCGGCAAATTGACCTTGTGCTCATCAGGGATCACTTCATTTATCGACCACACCGATGTTGGATACGCGCCGTTGCGAGGTTGAGCGTCGTGTTGGGCAGCCGTGTTGCCATTTGCATCCCGAATGTGGATGAATGCATTCAGGTCCGCATTGATGCGCTCGCCGTGGTCGTTGGTCAATTCGCCGCCGCGCCACAGAATCGTGATGGGTGTCGCCGCGCCGGCGCACGCGCTTACGACCTTGTCCAATCGCTCCACGCCGAAGCCGCTGCTCAGTGCAATCACCTCAGCCATTGGGTCTGCCTCAACACCGAGCGGCACTTTCACGCGGCCGGCGATCACTTCGAGGTTGCCATCGAGCCATTTCACGCTGATGTCGTAAGCGCCCTTGCGTGCATCCGCCGGCGGCAGAATGGGAAAGTCGACCCACGCCTCTTCACCCGCGCGAAACTGATTTGTGCGAATGATGCGCGAGCGCACCGGCAGGCCATCGCCACGCTGCACCACGATCGGCTGCACGCGCAACTCGCGGTTGCCCTTTGCGTCGCCGGCCTTCAAGCGAATGCTGAGCATGAGCGGCATGCCAGGCGTGACGATGCGCGAGCTTGCAGCGATGCCGGTCACCTGCCAGCCATCGCCCAGATCGTGCGCACCGGCGTCAAGCACGACCGCCGGCGTGATCGGCTGCGTCACGCGCTGCCACACGGTGACAGGCGAACCCCAAAAGCGCGCGTCTTCAAATGAATGCGCCGGCGTGTAAACCTGCCGAAACCACTCGTCCTCCTGTGGGTTGGCATCGTAGAGTGAGTTGCGGTTTGTCAGTGCCAGGTAATCGGGTTGCTCACGAATGAGGCCGCGCATGAAATCGCCCTGCCGGATTGACGCCAGGAACTGCGGCTGCGTCAGGCCGAGGAAATCGTGTGTGATGCGGTCGGCGTGAAACCCCATCACGCCGAGTTCGGTGATGCCAAGCGTGGCGGTGGCCGGCGTGTTTGCGTTCAGCCACTTGCCCACCTGTTCGTAGATCACGACCTTGGTTTCAGGCAGCACCTTGCTGGCGATGGCTGACGGCTCGGGTGGTGTTGCGCCGTGCAGCACATCGATGATGCGCGCGACACCGAAGAGCAGAGGCAGAGCGATGACGACTGCGAGCGATATCGCATAGGCACTCTTGAAGGGTTTGCGCGCCGGCCCGGCAAGGCGCGCAACGATCTCCGCCATCTCATCAATGCCCAGCGCAGCGAGGCAGGCGAGGCCGGCCAGCATCGGCGCGTAATACCAGACGTAGGGCGCGACGCGGATGAGCGTGTAGCCGGCGAAGTGTGACAGCGCCCACGCAACCGGCAGCACGAATGGCGTCTGCGCAATCCAACGCAATCCGTGTGAACGCGCCAACCGCATGCTCGTCATTACGACACGCGCGATGCCAAATGCGATGGCAAGCAGCACAAGCACAAACAACAGCGTTTGTTCGAGGTAGGCGCGAATCAGGATCAGCGCGCCCTCGGGATAGCTGGTGTTGGGGTAAAAGCCGGTCAGGCCGCTGGCAGCCTGTGCCGATTTCGTTTGCAGCGTGGTGGGCAGGGGCGAGCCAAACTGCAGCGTAAGCCAGATTGCCAGTGGTGCATACACCGCCAATGCAATCAGCCCGATTTGCAGAGGTGCGCGCAACTGAGAGGCAGCCTGCCGCCAACTTGTGACCTCTCCCTCCCACGCCCTTGCAAAGGAGAACGCGGTTACGAGCGCCGCAACGATGAACCCATCGCCACGCAAGCCGATGGCGATGCCACACAGCACGCCGGCGCTTGCATCGCGCCTTGCATCAACGGCCAGGAAGGCCAGCAGCGCGACCGCAATGAAGAGCGGTGTCTCGAAACCCAGCGTCAACCAGATCAACGGGAAAGCGATGAACAGCGCGCCGGCGATGAAGCCGACCAGCGCCTTGCTCTTGCGCAGCCCCAACGCAAATAGCGCACATGCCGCGACGGCCAACGCAATCACGCCGATCCAGTAACTTGCGGTGGGGATGTCGATGCCGAGCGCGGCGGGAAGGGCGAGCAGCAGCGCGTAGAGTGGGGCGGTGGTGATAAGCGCGTTATCGGCAACGCCGGCGTTGAAGACAAAGCCATTGCCGCGCGCCAAATTCAATGAGAAGCGATACGTGATGAAGGGATCATCGAAGCGAATGTCGCGCATCAGCCAGCCAAGCGCGAGGCCGAACAGCGCGAGTGCCGCACAGGCTGCGATGAAGAGCCGGCGATCTGTGCGCAAAGAAATCGGATGGTCGGTCACAATCAACGAACTGCGACTATAACAGGCTAAAAACCTATGGCTCAAGCGCCATCGCCACGCGGCGCAACGCCGGCTCATCCGGCGCGCGCTGCTCCAGCGCGATCACGACCACAAGGTCGCCCCGCACCTGCACCAGCCAGCCCACATGCTGAACGCCAAATGGCGCGAAGGTGATGAATGTTTTATCTTGCACGCCGGCCGCAGTTGAGTGATTGACGCGCGATGGCAGGAGCGTTGGTGTGATGGGTTGGCTCGCTTCCAGCGACGCAACAGTTGCCGCGATGCGCAGTGGCGTCACGCGCAGTTGCCCCTGACCAACGGTCTCGCTGAATGTTGCACTCGCCGGCAACGGCACGGACTCATTCTTCAATTCGAATGGCACAGGCTGATCGAGATCGAGCGCGCCAATTGTCTCAAGCCAGGACAGCTCTGATTGTGCCTGTGGGTGCTTTGCGCCGGCCTCTTGCGCTTTGATGAGCCACTGCAACAAGCCGCCTGGTTGATATAAGCCTTGTGTGGCGCGGTTGAGCAATGGCGCGTCTGCATTTGTGCGCAGCGTATCCCATTGTTTGTCGAGCTGGTTTGCATCGAAGCTTGGCGCGCTGACCAGCGCCAGCACTTCGCCGGTGCGCCAGTTCATCATCACCGCTGCGCCACGTGTCACAGTGGTTGCGCTGGTTGTGCTGATGGCGTTGAAGAGGCGCGCTTGAATTTCGCTGTCGAGCGTGAGCGTGATGGGTTGGCCAATGCGCCGGCGATGCAGCAGAGCATCCGTGCGGGAGTATGTCCCGCGCAAGGTCGCATCCGCAAAGGCCTCCATGCCGCCGGCGCCGTAGCGCTGGCTGTAATAGCCCACTGCCGGGGCCGCGCTGGTCTGCGAATATATGCGCGTGAATCGCGGCGTGTTGTTTGTGGCGGTGACAAATTCACTTGCTGCCAGCGCCACGCCATTGCGGTCGAGGATGCTGCCGCGCTGGATTGCCAACTCGGCATCGACCAATCGTGGATTGTCGCCGCGCATCGTCAGCGGCTGCGCTTGCACGATGCTCCAGAAGCCGGCGGTGATGGCGATGGCAATAAGCAGCATGACGCTGATCTGCATGGCATGGCCGGCGGAGCGCGCGGTGCGCTTCAGCACGATGTTGTTGCGCGCTGAGGATTCATCTGCCGAGATGCGCAAGAGCAAGCCGGCAGCGATATAGCTCACCAGCAGCGAACTGCCGCCGTAGCTGACGAAGGGCAGCGTGACGCCGGTGAGTGGCACCAGCGCGAGGTTGCCGCCGATGATGACGAAGACTTGAAACGAAAGCGCTGCAGCGATGCCGCCGGCGAGCAGCAGGCGATACGGCGTGTGCGAACGCATTGCCACGCGCCACGCCCGCAGACACAAGACTGCAAATGCGCCGAGCAATGCCATCGCGCCAAGCAAGCCGAATTCCTCGCTCACCATGACGAACGGGAAGTCGGTGTGCACTGCCGGCACGTAATCTGGCCGGCCCTGATTGATGCCCTGCCCAAACAAGCCGCCATTGGCCACTGCAATCAACGACTGCACCACTTGAAACGAGCTGCCCTGCGGATCGGTGAAGGGGTTGAGCCAGATGTCGATGCGCTGCGCCACGCGTGACGAAAGGAGATAGCCGGCGCCGCCGGCGATGAGCAGCAAACCGAGCAGAAAAGTTGGCAACCGCGCGCTGCCGGTGGCGAGATACAACATGAACACGAACGTCACCAGCAGCAGCAGCGCCGCACCCAGGTCCTGTTGCGTGACCAGGAGCGCGAGGGCAACCAGCCACATTGCAATGGTGGGAATGAGAGATGGAAGATTGGCGATTTTGGATTTCGGAATGCTGGCGTCCGATTTTGGCGCCAGCGCGCCCAGCTCCGATCGCTCTGCGAAGTAGGCGGCGAGAAAGGCAATGAGGAATAAGCGCAGGATTTCGGAGGGTTGAAAGAATGCGCCGGCGATGCCCAGCCATAGCCGCGCGCCGATGCCGGCGGGGTTCACGCCAAACAACAGCGTCGCGAACAACAGCGCGAATGCTGCAATCAGCCAGGTGTATTTGAAACGCCTGAGCCAGCGCAATTGGTCATGGCCGGATACGACAACGAGCATGGCACCCATTGCGATGAGGAGCGATAACGTCTGCCGGCCCAGAAAATTTGGCGCGACGCGGCTGATGGAGAGCAGGCCGAACGATGTGAGCAGCACCACTGGCGGCAGCAGGAATGGATCGCGCGCCGGTGCGACGCGGTTCAACCAGACATGCGCGACGATCACGCAAGCCGACAACACTGCCAGCGCAAGCAGCGCGCCGGCGTCGCTGCGCTGCAGCCACATCGAGATGGCGCCGATCCAGCCGAAGGCCAGCGCGCACAGGATCAACACGAGTTCACGGGTGCGGGTGCGATGCACGCCGGCATTCTAAAACGGACGGAAACGTGATTTAATGTCTGCGATCCGCACGCGAATGCGCGTGCCACACAGGAGGCTCCATCATGTGCAACGGTTCGAATCATGGCGAGTCGATTTGCTTCATCATCCCGCCTTACATCCTGAAGGAACTGGCGATGCGCGGGCAGGGTGAGGCGCGTGAGGCGGCGCTGGAAACGCTGGTGCGCTCAGCGCAGTTGCATGGCCGGCGTGAACTGGTCAGTCTGTTGCCGGCAGCGCGCGCACTCAACACAGGCACCAAGCGCCGCACGATCTACGATGCGAAGAATGGCACCCAATTACCTGGCACGTTGGTGCGCACGGAAGGCGGCAAGGCCAGCAAGGACGTCGCGGTGAATGAGGCCTATACGGGTTCTGGCACAGTCTATGACTTCTTCAAGCGCATCTACAACCGCAACTCCATCAACGATGCCGGCTTGCGGCTTGACTCAACTGTTCACTACGACAGGAACTACGACAACGCCTTCTGGGATGGCCAGCAGATGGTATATGGCGATGGCGACGGTGTGATCTTCCAGCGCTTCACCAAATCACTGGATGTGATCGGCCATGAGTTGACGCACGGGGTGACGCAATACGAGGCCGGCCTGGAATACATGAATCAGCCTGGCGCGCTGAACGAGCATTTCTCAGATGTATTTGGCTCGCTGGTGAAGCAGTGGAAGCGCAAGCAGAGTGCGGACAAGGCGGACTGGATCATCGGAGAGGGACTATTTGCGAAGGGCATCAACGGCGTGGGCATCCGCTCGATGAAAGCGCCTGGCACCGCCTACGACGATCCGAGGCTGGGCAAGGATCCGCAGCCGGCGCACATGAGGGATCTGTATCGCGGCCGGCAGGACAACGGCGGCGTTCATATCAACTCGGGCATTCCCAACCATGCGTTCTATCTTGCGGCGGTGGCGATCGGCGGGAATGCGTGGGAGAAGGCCGGCCGCATCTGGTATGTTGCCTTGCGTGACCGCCTGCGCCAGCGCAGCAACTTCAAGCAGGCGGCGGCGCTCATCATCGCGGTCGCCGGCGAACTGTATGGCGCGGGCAGCAACGAACTGAAGGCGGTGCAAAGCGCGTGGAAAGCCGTCGGCGTGATTTGATCCGTGCGCCCCATTGCAGGGGCGGCCGGTGCTAGCCCCTGCATACCTGACATGACGAAGGTCACATTCGAGCGCAGCGGCGGGTTCGCCGGCGTCACGCTCTCCAGCAAGCTCGACCCCGATGACTTGCCTGAAGACGAAGCCATGCAGGCGCGCAAGCTGATCGACGAGGCGAAGCTGTTTGAGCAGCCAAAACAGATCAAATCGCGCAGCCCAACGCCGGATCGCTTCGAGTACAAGCTCACGATTCGGGAGAAGGGCAAGCGCCGCACGATCGTGGTGGGGGATCAATCGACGCCGGCGAACCTCAAACCACTCATCGATTTTTTGCTGGAAAAGGCGCGGAAGGGATGAAGGCAGAGACTTTGGCCGCGAAGTGAACCTCGGCGCCAACTTGCGGTGACTTTTGTCACAAGATGGAGCATGTTGCCGCGTTAGAATCAACCCATCAGTATCTTCGTTTCAGGAGGCCGCATGAAGCTGCTAGACAATCTAATGGCGGTGGACGTTTCGACCATCCCACACGACAAAATCATCTACGACCAGAAGCCAGTCCGGTTGTTCAAATCTGATTTTCTGGAGTTCTTCACGCATGTGACGCCGCTGGCGGTGTGCCTTGTCTGGTTGCCGGTGGTGGCGTTCTTCATCGTCACCGGCGCTCTCAACTGGCCGGCGGGCGTCTCGCCGGCGTGGTTTATCTTCGCCTTCGTCTTTGGCGTGCTGCTGTTGTGGACGTTCATGGAGTACATCCTGCATCGCTTCGTCTTTCACTTCGAGCCGCGCAACAACACACAATGGCAGATCATCTTCCTGTTCCACGGCATCCATCATTATCAGCCGCACATCAAGACGCGCCTGGTGATGCCGCCGGCGGTCAGCATCCCAATGGCGATCTTCTTCTATGCGCTGTTTTGGCTGGTGCTGGATGTGATTCTCGGCGTGCCATATGTGTTGCCGGCGATGTTTGGCGGCACCATTCTCGGCTATGTCGCCTATGACATGGTGCATTACGCCACACATCATTCGCGGATCAAAGGCTCGTTGATGAAGTTCCTAAAGCGCCATCACATGGAGCATCACTACAAGACACCCGACATGCGCTTTGGGGTGACAACAAGCATGTGGGATCAGGTGTTTAGCACCGAGCCGCCGCCGGCGGACGCGCAGCGGGCCAAACCCACCCGCAATAATATTTGACTTGATATTTCCAAAAAGTCCCTGCCAAAAGCAGGGGCTTTTTCAATGACCGCTCGCTATAATCCTGCGAAATATGCCCAACGGAAGAACCAGTGTCGGCATCTTTGTGGATGTCGCGAACATAGCAATGAACGGGGGATACGGAATGCAATTCGATGTGCTGCGCGAATTCGCATGCCATGATGACGCAGAAGCCATTCGACTGAATGCCTATGTGGCCTTTGATCCGGAGCGTGCAGAGACGGAGCCGGCGTACTACGAAGGTCAGCGCAATTTTCATTCTTCGCTGCGCGATTTTGGCTATAAAGTCATTCAAAAATACGTAAAACGCTACACCGACGATTTTGGCAACACGGTCACCAAGGCCAACTCTGACCTCGACATGGCGGTGGATATGCTGTTGCAATCGGAAAAGCTCGATCGCGTGTTGATGTTGACTGGCGATGGCGATTTTGTGCAGGTGGTGCGCGCGCTGCAAAATCGCGGCTGCCGCGTCGAACTGGTCGCCTTTGAGAATATCTCCTCAGAGTTGCGCCGCGAGGTGGATGTGTTCACATCCGGCTATCTGGTGCCGAACCTGCTGCCGATCAAGAGCGCGCAGCGCGGCGGGCCGGCGTGGGGTGAGTTGAACTCACGCGTGCGCGGCGTGTGCTATTACCATCGCGAGGAAGGCTACGGCTTCATGCGCTTCATGGATCATATCGACCGTGATCTGTGGATCACCGATACGCGCCGCAAGGATTCGCCCTACCGCACTGCCTATTTTCACGACACCTATTTTCTCGATCGCGTCGACCCAGGCGAGATTCCAAACCGCGACATCATCTTTGAATTTGATTTGAGCAAGAGCGCGCGCAATGATGGCTTGGAGGGCAAGAACATTAAAATCATTTCGCGAACATGAGCCATGAAGAAAATTCCTGACAGCCATATCGACATTTTGAACAAGAAGTCCTTTGCGCATCTGGCGACGGTCATGCCAGATGGCAGCCCGCAGGTGACGCCAGTCTGGGTGGACTACGATGGCCGATACATCATCATCAACTCGGCGCGCGGCCGCGTGAAGACGCGCAACATGCAAGTGGGTTCGCCGGTTGCCGTCGAAATCATGGATGCCGACGATCCCTATCGCTACCTGCAGGTGCGCGGTAAGGTGGTCGATGCGACCGAAGTAGGCGCCGATGCCGTCATCGACAAGCTGGCGAAGAAATATCTGGACGTCGATTCGTATCCATATCGCCGCGCCGGCGAAGTGCGCGTGACCTACAAGATCTCCATCGACAAGCTGGATTTGCACTAAAACTCCACTGGCCGATAAGCCGCCATCCAGATCGAACACGCCCACCACGGGCGTGTTCGGCCTTTTCCGTGCATTGCGCAAAAAACGTCATTTTTCATTCTGGCAAAGATGTGTAATCTGGGCATGCATGCGCATGTGGGCAATCACTGCCCCTTGCAGCAAAGATTGCACCTATGAAGATTACGCGCATCACTCCCATCATGGCCGATGGCGGCCATCGCATCATCGTGTTCATCAAGGTCGAAACTGATCAACCCGGCCTGATTGGCTGGGGCGAGGCCACGCTGGAGGGCAAGCCACGCGCGGTGCTGGGTTGCATCCAGGATATGGAGCCGATGATCGCCGGCCAGGACCCGCGCCGCATCGAGCATTGCTGGCAGATTCTGTATCGCAGCGGGTTCTGGCGCATGGGAGTTATCGGCCTCACCGCCATCAGCGGCATCGATCAGGCGCTGTGGGATATCAAAGGCAAGGACCTTGGCGTGCCGGTGTATGAGTTGCTGGGCGGGCGAGTGCGAGACACGGTGCGCTGCTACACCCACTTTGGCGGTGATACACCAGAGGCGATGGCCGAGAGCGCGCTGGAGAAAAAGGAAAAGGGTTGGACGGCGATCAAGACGGTGCCAGTGCCGATCACGAATATGCTGGACGGGCCAGCGAAGTTGAAGCGCGCAGAAGCTGGCTTGCGCGCGGTGCGCGAGGCGGTCGGCGATGGGGTGGATGTGCTGCTCGACATGCACGGCCGGCTCACTCCGCAGATGGCGATCCAATATGGCAAGCGCTTCGAGCCATACAACCCGCTCTTTCTTGAGGAGCCGGTGCAGGCCGAGAATCCCAAGGCAATGGCGCAGGTGGCGCGCGCGCTGACCACGCCGATTGCAACGGGTGAGCGTTTGTTTCTGCGTTGGGGCTTTCGCGAGATTCTGGAGTGCGAGGCAGCAAGCCTGCTACAGCCCGACCCGTGTCATTGCGGCGGCATCAGCGAGACGCGCAAGATCGCGACCATGGCTGAGACGTATTACGCCGGCCTCGCTCCGCATAATCCTTATGGCCCACTTGCCACCGCCGTCGCCGTGCATATCGATCTTGCCTCTCCGAACTTCGTGATCCAGGAGATGATCGACCCCGACACCGCGCCGGAGGCGCAGGCGTTGCTGAAGGAGCCGCTAGCGGTGGTGAAGGGGCACATTCTGCCGCCGATGAAGCCTGGCTTGGGGGTAGAAGTTGACGAGGCGGAATGCATGAAGCGGCCGCCAGACTTTTCGATTGCGAAAGCCGGCGGCATGGCGATGCGCTACTACCACGCCACGCATGAGGATGGCGGCGTCGCAGATTCTTGAGCGGGCAGGATTTACGCTGATTGATTTCCAGGTCACCGAAGCTGAAACAGGAGTTGCTGATATGCAAAGGCGCGCTGAGTTATCGTTTGAACTTCGTCTGGAAGTGAGACGGTGCGGTTGATGAAGTGTTCGTCGGCCTGCGCCTGCAGAGGATTGTGAGACATGGGGCAGGTTTCTCGTGCGGCCCATGATCCTGCCGGCTGCCATGCCGCCCTTCAGAAGAGCGATTCATTCTGTTCAACCCGTCAAAAAGGCAAGATCATGCATGTGATTCAGGCAAGTGTGCCGA
>JBDHWI010000026.1:0-33944 GCA_039810125.1 Thermoflexales bacterium
CAAGATCATGCATGTGATTCAGGCAAGTGTGCCGAGCATGAACGTGCCGGCGTGGGCCGTGCTGCAGCGCCGGCTATTCGATGAGATGCGTGCCGCTGCAGAGATTTACCTTCACAAATACACTCGAGATGACGGCTCGTTGATCTGGCGCGATGCCTGGATCAACGGCCGCGACGGGGTCGATGACTTCTACGAGGCCTTCGTCAACTGGCCATTGCTGTATCTGCTCGGCGGCGACGATTGGTTTCTTGCACACGGCCAGCGCGAATGGGATGCCATCACCAGGCAAATGGAATCGCTTGGCGTAGTGCGCGATGAATACGAGCTTGGCTACGATCAGTTTCATCAAAGCGAGCATTACACCTATTTCTACTTTCTGTGTCTGGCCAATCCAACAAACAGGAAGAACATCGATCGCGCGAAACGGTTCGCCGACCTGTACGTCGAACCGCGCTTTGGCAATTACGACCCGTCGCGCGCGCTCATTCGCGCGCCGCACAATGGCGCCGGCGGCCCGCGCTGGGGCTTCTTTGATGGAGGTCAACAACGCCTGTGGCGCTGGTCGTCATGGATGACACCGTATGGTCTGCCCTTCGATGACGTCGAGGGGCTGAGCACGCTCGACGATTTGAGGGAGGATGCAAAGGCGTCGCGCATGGGCGAAGCGCTGCATGCGCGCTATGGCAAAGGTGATGTGGCAGCCAACCTTGGCGTGATCTCTTTGATCGCAAATGCGTTTGTGCTGACAGGCGATGCAAAATATCGCCGCTGGATCGAGGACTATGCAGGCGTGTGGCTCCGGCGCGCGGCAGAGAACGGCGGTCTCATTCCTGATAACGCCGGCCTGAATGGCCTCGTCGGCGAATACCTCAGCGGCAAATGGTATGGCGGGCTGTATGGCTGGCAGTGGCCGCATGGCTATTACAACATTGGTATGGCGACGATCGTCGCGGCGGCTGGCGCATGGCTGACAAGCGGTGATGCACGCTATCTCGACCTGCCGCGCCAGGTGATGGACAAGGTGTGGTCGCTTGGGAAGTTCGTGCCGGCGAAGGCTGCTGCCGGCAGCCTGGCGCACCACTTCGCCGATCAGATTGATGGCGCAAGTGACGTGTTTGTCGTCCCATATCGCCATGGCGATGCCGGCTGGTTCGATTGGCAGCCAATGTCGCCCATCTATCCGGCGGCGCTGTGGAATCTCACGCGCGCCGACGAAGACTGGCAGCGCATCGAGCGGATTCGCCTCGCGGAGAAATATGATTGGTCGCGCGTGATCCCTCACCACAACAAGGAAGACAGCGGCCACGAGCAGCCCTGGCTGCGCTTTTTGTGCGGTGAGAACGCCGCCTACCCCGAAGCCATCCTGCAAGCCAGCCTGTCGCAGGTGCGCCGGCGTATGGCGCTCATCGAGCAGGATCATGCCGACCTGGCACAGGTGAACATCCATCACTGGCAGCAGTTGAACCCGGTCACGACTGAGGCGCTGGTGCAACTCACGCTCGGCGCGCCGCAACCGATTTACAACGGCGGCCTGCTGGTTGCGCCGCTGCGCTACTTCGATGGCGTGAGCGGCCGGCCCGGTTTGCCGCGCGATGTGGCGGCTTTGGTGACGCGCGCAAGCGCCGATGAACTCAAACTGCAACTCATCAACATCAGCACCACGCAGACGCGCGAGGTGGTGTTGCAAGCTGGCTCGTTTGCAGAGCACCGATTTGAGCATGTCACATTCCCGGCGCGCGTCAGTGAATTCCCAGGCAGCCAAACCGCCTATGCTGCGCCGGCGCTGGAGACAGCGCGGCAGACACGGGCGATAACCGCAACGCGATTCAAGGTCGTTTTGCCTGCTGGCAGCGAGGTCGACATGACGATCTCGATGACGCGCAATGTGAACGTGCCTGGCTACGGCCAAGCGACCGAACCACTGGAAGGACCATCATGGCAGAAACAATAGATGTGAAATTGATTGCACCGAAGAGCATCTCGCTTCCGATTCAGGGGCCGGCATTCGAGCGGCCCGGCAAGGACATCATCGAGAAGCTGTATGCGGTCAGCACCGCGACGGCCAGCGCGATGATGCACAGAATGGGCATTCGCCAGACCTTCATCGCCAGCCCCTTGCCGCGCACGCCGGGCCGCAAGATTGTGGGGCCGGCGGTCACGCTGCAATTCATGCCGCAGCGCGAGGATGTTTACAGCGGCGGCGCAACGCAAGAGAAGGGTGAGCGTGCCAGCGCGCTATGGAGTGTGTTCGACAGCGTGACGCCGGGCGACGTGCTGTGCATTCAGGCCTGGGGCAACATGTATACCGGTTGCGTTGGTGAAATGCTCTCAACTTATTTCAAAGGGCGAGGCGGCATCGGCATGGTGGTGGATGGCTGCGTGCGCGACTGGCCAAACATCCAGAAGATCGACATCGGCATGTGGACGAAAGGCTTTACGCCGAACTATGCCTCGCAGGCTGCCTACATGCCCTACGCCTACGACGTGCCGGTCGCACTGGATGCGGTGCTGGTGCTGCCTGGCGACATCATCATCGCCGACGACGACGGCGTGGTGTGTGTGCCGCAGCAGATGGCGCAGATCATCCTCGACCACACGCTCAGCCACGAAGCATGGGAAGTGTTCAGTCGCATCAAGCTGGCCGAAGGCGGCTCGATCTGGAAGTATTACCCGCTGAGCGAAGAGGGCTGGCAGGAATACGAAGCGTGGAAGGCGCAGCATGAGGGTCAGGCGCCGGCCGGAAGCTGATCAGCCGCCTGGAAATACTATGCTCAATCGCTGGGTTGCCTTGCAGCACCGCGACTTCCGTTTGCTGTGGCTGGGTTTGCTTGTGTCGTTCACCGGCTCGCAGATGCAACTTACGGCGGTGAACTGGCAGGTGTTTGATTTGCTGCGGGCACAAGACGTCAGCTTCAATCTGTTGGGCAGCAACGTCCATCTCGCCGCCGATGCGCTTGGCCTCGGCCTGCTCGGGTTGGCGCGCGTGCTGCCCATCTTTGTGTTTGCGCTTGTAGGCGGCGCACTGGCTGATTCGTTTGACCGGCGGGCAGTGATGCTCTGGTCACTGCTCGCGTCGATGGCAGCATCCTTGTTGCTGGCTGCGATGGCGCTTGCCGGTCGTGCTGACGTGATTGCCATCTATCTCCTCACTGCGCTGGGCGCGGCAGCAGCCGCGCTCGGCAACCCGGCGCGTCAGGCGCTCGTGCCGAATCTTGTGCCGAAGGCACACTTCACCAATGCGGTCAGCCTGAACAGTCTGAGCTTGCAGTTCTCACAGATCTTTGGGCCGGCGCTGGCCGGCATTCTGATTGGCCACATCGACATCGGTTGGATCTATGCGATCAATGGCGCCGGCTTCGTCGCTGCGCTGTTGGCGTTGGCAGCGATGCGCCATCGTGATTCCATCACCAACAAGGTGCCGAAGGTCGATCTGGGCGCGATTCGAGATGGCTTCGTGTTTGTGTTCAGCAACCGGATGATCACCAGCACCATGCTGCTCGACTTTTTCGCCACTTTCTTTTCTTCGGCGCGCACCATGTTGCCGATCATCGCAAGTGAGTTGCTGCATCTCGATGCAGCCGGCTTCGGCGTGCTCTCCACTGCGCAGGCTGTCGGCTCGGCGGTTGCCGGCATCATCGTTTCGCTGCGCAAGGAGATCCATCACCAAGGCGCAGTGCTGCTCATCAGTGTGGCGGTCTACGGCCTCGCGACTGCGCTGTTCGGCTTCAGCACGTCATTCATCTTGTCCTATTTCTTCTTTGCGCTGACTGGCACCGCCGACACGGTGTCCACCGTCATTCGCAACATCATTCGCCAGATGAACACCCCCGATGAAATGCGCGGGCGCATGGTCGGCGTCAATCAAATCTTCTTTCAAGGCGGGCCGCAGTTGGGCGAGTTGGAAGCCGGCCTTGTCGCTGCGATGTTTGGCGTGCCGTTCGCTGTGGTGAGCGGCGGTGTGGCAACGGTGATCGTCGCCGGCATCGTCGCGCGCAAATACCACGAACTGCGCGATTACAAGGCCATCTCCGTTGCGCTGGCGTGATTCGATACAATCGGCGCGCCGAGTCATGCTCAAGAAAATTTTCTCGCGCGAAAATCTCGCCGCGCTGCTGCTGTGCCTGCTTATCATCGCGCTGCTGATCGCCAGCGCCGATAGCGCGCCGCAATGGATCTATCAGGGATTTTGATGACGAACGAGATCCCTTTGTCCACGCCACGCCGGCTTGCGCTCTCCCAGGCGCATTTGCGCAACAGCGCGCTGTTCATCGTGAGCGTGCTGGCGGTGTTTCTGGTGCAACCGGCCACGCCGATTCGCCAGCTTGATTTCTGGCTGCCGTTTGCCACGCTTGGCATCACGCTCATCGTGTGGGCTGGCGCTGGCGGAGAGTGGCCGCTCAAGCGTGGCACGCTGGCCGATGCAGCGGTCATCGCTGGCATCGTGCTGATGATTGCTGCCCTGCGCTATATCGACCCGCTCAGCGCCATCATTACGCGCTCGCGCCCGCCAGACATCCTGACTGTGTCGCTGGCGCTCGGGGTAGTTGCGGCGCTGGCGCTGGCGTCGTTGCACAGCATCGGCCCAAAGCCGGCGCGCACGGTCATCCTTGTGGTATTGCTGATTGCGTTGTTGGTGATCTTGAAATGGGAGCCGCTGACGCGCAACCTGAGCGCTGGCCTGCGTGCCTTGCAGTCGCAATCCGTCGCAAGCGCGTCAGCTTTCGACATTCGCTGGCTTGGCTTCTCCTACATTGCATTTCGCTTGATCGGCTCGCTGCGCGACCGCGCCGCCGGCAAGTTGCCGGCGATGACACTGCGCGAGTTCATCACCTTCGTCGTGTTCTTTCCCGCGCTCATCTCTGGTCCGATCGACCGTGCTGACCGCTTCGTGAAAGACCTGCGCGCGCCGTTCGCCTTCAACCTTGCAGACGCAACTGAAGGCGCGCGGCGCATTGCCATCGGCGCCTTCAAAAAATTTGTGCTTGCCGATTCACTGGCGCTGATTGCGTTGAATGAGGTGAACGCGCGGCAGGTCTTCCCTGGCGGCTGGGCGTGGCTGCTGCTGTATGCCTTCACGCTGCGCATCTTCTTCGACTTTGCCGGCTACACCGATATCGCTCTCGGCGTGGCGCGCTTCTTCGGTATCAAGCTGCCAGAGAACTTTCGCAATCCCTACCTCAAACCGAACCTGACGCAGTTCTGGAACAGTTGGCACATCTCGCTCACGCAGTGGATTCGCGCGTATTACTTCAACCCGCTCACGCGCGCGCTGCGCCAGAGAAATGTGTCGATGGTCGCGATCATTTTTGTTTCGCAGATCACGACGATGCTGGTGATCGGTTTGTGGCACGGCATCACGCCGAACTTTGTGATCTGGGGTTTGTGGCACGGCGTCGGCCTGTTCGTTCACAATCGCTGGAGCGACTTTGTGAAGAGCCGGCTTGCCATCCCGCCAGAGCGTGCCAACCTGCAGCGCGCGATGAATATCGCCGGCATCGTCATCACGTTCAATTTTGTGGCGCTGGGGTGGGTATGGTTTGCGCTGCCGACAACCACGCTCGCGTTGACAGTTTTTCAAAAGCTGTTTGGCATCGGTTAGGATGGTTGAATGATCCGAGATCGTCGCACTGTCATTGGCATGCTGCTGCGGGTTGCAGGGCTGTTTGTGGCGCTGAATGCCGCTTTTGCGCTGGTCAATCCTGTGCCGGCGCTCGGCAACCTTTCGCTCTACAACGTCGTTTTTCCAGGGAGATTGCGCCTGCCATATGGCGATGATCCAGCGCGCGCCTACAACCTCAGCCTGTTCGATCTGAATGCGATGTTTGCATCGCACGCAGTGGCGTGGGCGAAGCCGGCGGATGAGTACCGCGTGCTTTTAATTGGCGACTCCTCGACGTGGGGCTGGTTTCTCGACAACGAGGATACGCTGGCTGGCAGGCTGAACGCGAAGCAGATGCGCGCGCCGGATGGCCGCAAACTGCGCGTTTACAACCTCGGTTATCCGATCATGTCGCTGATGAAGGACGCGCTCATGCTCGACCACGCGATGCAATATCAACCCGACATGATTGTGTGGCCGGTAACGCTGGAATCATTTCCGTCGGCGAAGCAGTTGTCGCATCCCATTGTGCAGAACAACGCGCCGGCGATTCGCAGCTTGATTGCGCGATACAGCCTGCGCGCCGACCCGAATGACCCGACATTTGTCGATCCGACACTTCTCCAGCGGACGATCGCAGGGCAGCGGCGCGCGCTGGCGGATTGGTTTCGCTTGCAGGTGTTCGGCGCGCTGTGGGGCGCAACCGGCGTCGACCAATACATTCCCGAGGAATATGAGCCGGCGCAGCGTGATCTTGAGGCAGACGAACATTTTCACGCGATGAAGCCACCGGCGTTGAACGAGGGCGATCTGGCATTTGATGTGCTGGATGCTGGCCTGGCCATCGCCGGCGACGTGCCGGTGCTGGTCGTGAACGAGCCGATCCTCATCAGCGCTGGGCAAAACAGCGACGTTCGTTACAACTTCTTCTATCCGCGCTGGGCGTATGACCAATATCGGCGCATGTTGACAGATCACATGGCACAATCGGGCCGGCCATTTCTGGATGTGTGGGATGTGGTGCCGGAGCGCGAGTTCACCAATAGCGCCGTGCATGTCACACCCAAAGGTTCAGCCATGCTGGCCGATAGCATTGCGCTAGAAATACAAAGGATGTTCCAATGAGCAGCGAAATTGCAGATCCGATTGCGACGTATATCTCGACGACAATTCTGAAGAACCCAAAGCGCGGCATCAAGCCGGATGAAAAACTCATCTCCAGTGGCTTGATTGACTCTTTCCATCTGGTCGACTTGGGACTGTTCGTCGAAGAAAAGTTCAATGTGCGGATCGATGACAGTGAATTGAATGCCGAGATGTTCGACACACTCGATCAGCTCGTCGCGCTGATTCGATCGCGCCAGTAGCCACCCATGCCCACTTTTTTTGATGTCCTGCGCGCGTGTTTTGAGCAGGCGCCAGACCGCGTGACCATTCATCTGGCGCAAAGCAGGCAGGAGGATGTGGCAATCACCTATCGCGATCTGCTGCGCGGGGCCGCCGGCTTCGCGCGCGTATTGGCGGCGCATGACATTCGGCAGGGAGATGTTGTTGTCCTCATCCAGCAGCATGGCGAGGCATTGATTCACGGCTTCTGGGGCGCGGTGCTGTATGGCGCGGTGCCGTCAATTCTGCCGCCGCTTACAGAGAAATTACTGCCCGACCGCTATCGCAAAGACCTCGCCGCGCTGATCGGGCTGACCAAGCCGCGCGCCATCGTCACCTACTCCGCATTCCGAGGCGAAGTGGAGCAAGCCATTCACATGGCGCAACGAGCGGGTGAAACACGCTGCATTGTCGTGGATGGCGTGGCGTCCATCGAACCAGATTTTGCCGCGCTCGGCGGTTCGACATGCAGCGAGGGCGACATCGCGTTGTTGCAGCACTCATCCGGCAGCACGGGTTTGCAAAAAGGCGTGGCGCTCTCGCATCGCGCAATATTCAATCAACTGAACGCTTATGCGCCGGCGATTGAGTTGTCTGACAGCGATGTGATCGTGAGCTGGCTGCCGCTCTATCACGACATGGGCTTGATCGCGTCGTTCTTATTGCCGGTGCTGCTGCGGACGCCGCTGGTGCTGATGTCGCCGTTCGATTGGGTGCGCGCGCCGGCGCGGCTGATGCAACTCACATCGAAATACAAAGGCACGCTCACCTGGCTGCCCAACTTCGCCTACAACTTTTGCGCCACGCGCATCCGCGAGCGCGATATGGAGGGCGTCGATCTGTCATCGTTGCGCGCTGTCATCAATTGCTCCGAGCCGGTGTATCACAGCAGCCACGTAGCCTTCCTCGACAAATTCCGACGCTGGGGCCTGCAGGAGCGCGCGCTGGCGACATGCTATGCGATGGCCGAGAACACATTTGCCGTGACGCAGAGCGCCATCGGCCAACCCATTGCGCGGAATGAGGGCGGTGGCATCGGTAACGCCGGCCAGGTGTCTTCGGGCAGACCGCTGTCGAATGTGCAACTGCGCATCCTCGACGCCAATCATGTTGCTCTGCCGGAGAACACAATTGGCGAGATTGCGCTGAAGAGCGATTGCATGTTGAGCGGTTACTACCATCGCCTTGATGTCACCGCCCAGGCATTCCACGATGGCTGGTATCTCACCGGCGACCTGGGCTATGTGCTGCACGGCGAGTTATTCGTGACTGGCCGCAAGAAAGATCTGATCATCGTCGGCGGCAAAAACGTGTATCCACAAGACTTGGAGCATCTGGCCGGCGAGGTGGATGGCGTGCGCGCCGGCCGCGTGGCTGCGTTCGGCGTGTTCAACGAGAGCGCCGGCACCGAGGATGTCGTCGTCGTGGCCGAGGCAGAGAGTGATGACGAGGATGTGCGCGAGAGCGTGGCCGAGGCGGTGCGCATGCACGTCACGCGCAACTCCGATGTGGCTGTCAGACAGGTGGTGCTGGTCGATTCACGCTGGCTGATCAAGACCAGCAGCGGCAAGGTGGCGCGCAGCGCAAACAGGGAAAAGTTCCTCAGCGAGATGGCCGAGTGATGCGCGCCGGCGTTTTGTGCGATTGACGTTTGCCGTGTGCTGTGTCATATGTGGGCTTGCTCAATTTTGGACAAATCCATCTCTTTCAAGAGTCATCACCATGAACCTGCAAGGCAAAACCATCCTCATCGTCGGCGGCGCAACTGGCATCGGCAAGGCGACCGTCGAGATCTGCAAAGCCGCCGGCGCGACCGTCGAGTTCGCAGACTTCAATGAAGCCGCCGGCGTAGAGACGGCGCAACAGACTGGCGCGACTTTCCGCCAGGTCGATGTGACCAGCGAATCATCTGTTGCGGCGCTGTTCAAGGCCGTCGGCGAGGCGCACGGCAAGCTCGACGCGCTGATTCAAACTGCCGGCGTGTTGAAGGGCGCCTTCATCGACGTTGAAAACTTCGACGTCGCCATGTTCAAGAATGTGATCGACGTGAATCTGGTCGGCAACCTGCTCTCGGCGAAGTATGGCGTGCCGTTGTTGAAGCGGGGCAGCAAGCCCGTGATCGTGTTGGTGTCATCTGGCGCAGCGGTAAATGGCAGTTCGTCCTATGCCTATGGCGCGAGCAAGGGTGGCGTGAATACGCTCGGCATTACGCTGGCGAACAAGCTCGCCGGCGTCGTTCGTGTCAATGTGGTGATGCCGGGCAACATCGACACGGCGATGAAGCGCACAGTCATCGACGAGCAAATGGCGAAGTTTGGCGGCGGCGATCAGCAGGGACTGGACCTCGGTGTGCCGGCCGGTGTGGGCCGCGTTCTCGCGTGGCTCGCGAGCGACGAGGCCGATTACGTGCGCGGCATGATCACTACCCGGTAGCGTCGCGTGCTGTCATTCAAACGCAAAATTCACGATTCAAAATCCCAGAGGTTTCCATGAAACTCGGTGTTGCAGGGCGATTGCCCAGATTGGACGAGCCGCTGCCGGCATTTTTGCCCGGCGATTGGCGCATGACCACGGCGGCGGATGCAGCGCGCGTGCGCGGCCACGGTTTTGTCGGCGCGTCGTTGTTCATCAACAGGCCCCTGGAGGCTGAGTCGGCGGATGTGAAGCGGGTGGGGCAGGCGTTCAAGGACGGCAGCCTGGAAATCGCGCAGTTGAACGGCTGGTATGAGACGTTGTGCAATTACGATGCCGGCTTGCGCGCGCAGGGCGTCGCCGGCATGATTGCGCTCACGCGCATCGGTGCAGCCATGCAAGCGCCGAGCGTGTATGTGCGGCCAGGCGGCCACAACCCGAACGGTCACTGGTTCGCGCACCCTGAAAATCACACCCAGCGCACCTTCGACAATGTGGTCGATAGTTTGCAGCAGGTGTGCAAGGTAGCCGAGCGGGAAGGCGTGTTCATTGCGGTGGAAGGGCACGTGCTATCGTGCCTCGACACGCCGCAGCGCATCCGTGATCTGGTGGATGCTGTCGGCTCACCGGCGCTGAAGTTCAACTATGACCCGGTCAACTTCACCGGCTCGGTGAAAGACGTGCATGACACGCGCCGCATCCTGCAGCAACTCAAGGAATTGATGGGCCCTTTCACTATCGCCGCGCATGCGAAGGACTGTGCGCTTGGCGACGAACTCGTGCTGCACATCAAGGAGGTCGTGCCTGGCGCCGGCATGATGAACTACGAGATCTTCATGAAAGACTTCAACGCACTTGTGCCGGATGGATTCTTCATCATTGAGCACTTGCCTGACGAAGAGACGCTGCAAGCGCAGAAGAATGTCGTCGCGATGGCGAAGCGCTATGGCGTGCCATTGGAAGTGTGATGGAGCGGGTTGGAGTGGGCTCAACCCTTCCAACCCTTGAGGTTGCCCTACAGCGCAGCCAGTTCGATGCCGAGCAGACGCGCGACCTTCTCCAGTTTGCTGCGCACATGACCGATGCCGAGCGCGACATGATGCGTCGGCCCCTGCGCGCACCACGCATCCATGAACTCCGCCGGCCCCTGAGCAAACTTCAGCCGTGAGTTGGTGTTGCCGATCTGCATCGTCGGCCCGGGGATCGACTCGCCCTCGGCGACCAGGAACTTTAGCCGGCCATCTGCGGTCTGCGTCGTGCCGAGGATCGTGATCGGCCCATACTTCACCTTCGCCTCTACCGACAGGCCATAGCCGCGCTTGCCGTGAAAGAGGCCGAGGCCGCGCAGCACCGGCTTGCCCTCGGCAATCGCGATGTGCATTGGGCCGTCATGGCCCATCAGCACGAAATTGTCCTTGAAGTCCATCGCGTAGAACTCGGTGTAGCTGCCGCCGGCGCCCAGTCGGTCCAGGATGAACATGCCCATGCACGTCTTCAGGTCGCCCTCGCCGGCGCACGGCACGCCGCGCGCAGTGAGCAATGAATTGCCGACGATCAGCGACGCGCCCAGCGTCTCGAACTCGTTGCCATCGAGGCCGCGATAGTAATACGTCAGCCCGTTCAGGTTGAAGTCGCGCACCATCGCATCCAGCCCGCACGCCACGCGCGCCGACCACGCCAGCGCATCCGGCAGCACCGGCATGCTGATTTTGTCGCGACCCCGCTCCGCAAATTCAAATGTGTTGCGAACCTCATCTTCCTTCGCTTTGACTTCAGCCTCAGTCACCTGATTCACGCGCGTTTGCAGGTCGTCCATCTCCAGCACCTCGACATGCGCCCCAAGCTGTGCGTGCATCATGGTGTTGTCGGAATACATGTCGAGCATGCCCGGATAGGTGTGGCCGAGAAAGCCGATGCGGCTGTAGCTGAGCGCGCGCGCGACTGTCGCCGCCTGCACCCATTCGCGGATTTGCCCCCATGCGCGCTCATCATTGCGCAACATGCCCGACACCACGTTGAACGAGATGCGGCAGCGCGCAAAGGCGTTGCTGATTTCCGGCACGCAGCATGCGCAGCACGCTTCGAGCCAGCCGCCGGTATCGATGTTTTCATAGTCGAGCTGCGCGACTGGCTGCAGATTCAGGATCAGCACGGGGCGTTTGACGCGCTGCACCGCCGGCAGCACCTGTGAGGAGGTGGCATACGTGCCGACATAGCACACGATCAGGTCGACGTTTTCGCGCGTAAACAGGTCGCCGGCGGCCACGGCTTTTGGCGCGTCATCGACGAGGCCGGCGGACACCACCCCGCCGCCAAAGCCGCGCAACTGCGCTTCGACCTCACGCTGATAGCCTTCAAGTTTTTCCTTCAAGCCTTCGAACTGCGGCCAATATGCCGCAAGGCCGATGCCGAATACGCCGATCTTTGCCTGGGTGGTGTGTGTCATGCTTGTGAACCTCTGGGTGGAAACAACAGCGGATTACGTGGATAGTTCGAATACTTTCAAGCTGAGCGGTGACTGAATTTCTCCCCCTCTTGGCGCCTCAGTTGAATACATCGCGGATGGCCTCGAGATATGCCATGCCGCTTGCGGTGTCGGGTTCCAGGTAGCTGCCTTCAGTCCACTCATTCCACGCGTTGATGTTGAAGATGGCTTGGTTGCGCGCATCGAGGAAGTCCTTCACGCTTTCGAGCGCTGCGTGGAAGGCTGCCGGCGTGTTGCCGCTCATCACGGCGGTGAAGGGGTATGCGCCTTCGTCGTGCACGTCGCTCTGTGCAGTGCGCGGCGTGCTGTCCCAGCCCATCGACACGTTTGGGAAATAGGGCAAGCCGAACTCCGTTTCAGGCTTGTGCCAGTAGGTTGCACTTTTCTCCATCATGTGTTCATAGGGCGTGAAAGGGAATTGATCGAGGCGCACATGGTGGACCCAGGCGTAGGTGGTGGTGCTATCGAAGCCGAGCGCGTGCAGCATTTCCCGTGGGTGGCTCACATTGCGCTCGCCAGGCAGCAATTGGATGCCCCACACGACGGCATTGAGATGCAGGTCGGGATGGCCGGCGCTTTTCACTTTTTCGCGGAAGCGCTGCAGCGCCTTGCGTGTCTCATCGATGCTGCCGAAGCTCTCGACCAGTCGGAACAATTCGTAGATTGAGAAATATGGCCGGCCGTCGATCTTCCAATAGGTTGGCTGGCTGAAATAGCGCGCAATGATGTGATCGGTGATTTGCTCGAACACCTGCGGCGAGACCGCGCCGCGATTGAGCAACACTGCGCGGTCTCGCAGCACGCGCCGCTGCGGGAACAGCTCGACCCAATCGTGATTTGCCCACATCAGCGAAAACTGCAGGCGCTCGCGGTTCGCTGCCTGCAGATAGCCTTCATCCAGCGCGCGGTTCAGGAACATGCCCTCTTCATGCCAATACCAGTCGAAGATGAATTGTGTGAGGCCGTGGTCGGCTGCGGCGTCGATCTTGCGGGCAAACACGGCGGGGTCGCTCTCGTCCTCGTAACCCCATGCCGGCACTTTGGGCTGCTGGTGATGGGGAAAACGCGGTGACGCGCGCTTCAACAATTCCCATTCCGTCCAACCCTTGCCGTAGCGTGCTTCGTTGCGCGGGTCGGCGTGGTAGTTGGGAAAGTAATACGCGCCGATCTGGTAACGCTTTGCCATGCCGGCGTCAATGTATCGCAGCCCACCGCACTTGGCAACCAGCGCGGCGGATTTGTCGATTTTGCAATTGCATCTACAAATCTCAGGCATCATGACGATTACAAGCAAGGTTCGCATTGGTTTCGTCGGCGTTGGCAACATGGGGCAGGCGGCGCATCTGCGCAACTATGCAGCGATCAACGAATGTGAGGTGGTTGCCATCGCAGAGTTGCGCGCGCAGACTGCGCAACTGGTGGCGCAGCGCTACGCCATTCCGCGTGTCTATCTCGACCACAATGAGATGCTCGCGCAAGAGCGACTTGATGGCATCGTGTGCCCGCAACTGTTCTGGCGACATGGCGTGATCGTGCCAGAGGTGTTGAAGGCCGGCGTCCCTGTGTTGACCGAGAAGCCGCTCGCTGCAAGCATTGAAGTGGGCGAGAGGATCGTGCAGGCAGCGCGAGACAACAAGACCTGGCACATGGTCGGCTACCACAAGCGCAGCGATCCCGCCACCATGCATGCTAAACACGAGATTGATGCATTGAAGCAGAGCGGCGAGTTGGGCCGGCTGCGCTATGTGCGCATCACCATGCCGCCTGGCGATTGGATCGCCGCCGGCTTCAATGAGATCATCAACGCCGGCGACCCTGCGCCGCAGCTTGAGTTCGATCCCCCACCGCACGACATGGACAAGCCGGCGCACGATGATTACGTGCGCTTCGTGAACTATTACATCCACCAGGTCAACCTGATGCGCCACCTGCTTGGTGAGCCGTATCACGTCACGTTTGTCGATAAACGTGACGTGCTGATGGTGGGTGAGAGCGATAGCGGCGTGACATGTGTGCTGGAGATGGCGCCCTATCACACCACCATCGATTGGCAAGAGGTGGCGCTAGTGGCGTTCGACAAAGGCTATGTGAAGCTGTCGTTGCCGGCTCCAGTGGCGCTCAATCGTCCTGGGCAGGTGGAGATCTTCAAGGATCCAGGCAATGGCGCAACACCGCAAACCAGCGTGCCACAACTCCCTTGGGTGCATGCCATGCGCCAGCAAGCCATCCATTTTGTTCGTGCCATCAAAGGTGAGATGCCGCCGATGTGCGATTCAATCGAGGCGCTGGAAGACCTGCGAGTTGCACGGCAATATCTGAGGCTCAAGCGTGGGGCATAGCGCAATTCCCCTCTCTCGATGAGCGGTTGGATGCAAGTCAAAGCCGCAAAATGCTCAGCATTCGCTGTTCAAAAGATGCTCTGTTTCACGTTGAACGCAGCGGCGATGCGCTTGATCTCCTCAGCCGACAGGCCGTCCGCGATCTCGCCGTTTGACAAGTTCATCAGTTCATAGCGTGCGGCGGTTTCGAGGTATTCGATGCGGTCGCAGGCGCGCTTTACCGAGAGGTCGGAGCGCGCCATCAAACCATGCTTGCTCCACACGACGACTTGATGCTCGCGCAAGCCCTCGACATTGGCCTGCATGAGCTCAGGTGAGCCGGGCAGCAGAAATGGCAGCACGCCGACGCCCTCTGGAAAGTTGACAATCAACTCTGGTTGCCAGCGCAGCAGATGTTGATTCATGAAAGGCGCGTCACGGTATTTTGCAATGTGGCTGAGGTATGTCAGGTGCATTGGCTGCGCGTGAATCAGCGCAAGGTAGTTCGTGCCGGTGCGCAGGACCTGATCGCAATGCACGGCCAGGTGCGAGTTGAACTCACTCGTCACGCGCGCAAACAACCGCCGCGGAGAGGTGCAGAGTCTCGCGCTTGCGCCATCAGCATTTACGATCACGGCAGCGAGATTTGCGGCTGGGTCTTGCACGATCTCGCGCAGTCGCCGGCCGGAGCCGCTGACGATGAAGGCTTTGCCGGCGAGCGCTGGAACCCGATCGGGCAGTTGGATCGTTTCGACATTGGGAAAGCGCCGGCGCACTTCGACCGGCCAGCCGATGCAGACTGAGATGTTGCCGGCTGCGCCCTCGCTCGCGCTGATCTCGCTCAGCCGCTCGCCGGCGACACCCATCTGATTCAGGATGTCGTCCAATTCAAGATAGGGCTCGTCGATGGACATGAAGGGATTGTAGATCGGCGAAAACAAAAAACGAATTTACACTACACCCAACATGGAAGCACGCATCAAGTCGTTTGGACGAGTGGCACTGTGGCTGCCCATGGCGCTGGTGGTGATGGCGCTTGTGCTGCTGGCTGGCTGTGGCACAGCGCCGGCGGCTGCGGCCAGCACGAAGGCGCCTGTTGCCGCTGCCACAAAGATGCCTGGCAAAAAAGTTGCGCCGACGGCAACCCCATCCAGCAGAAAAGCCACGCCCACGCCGCGCCCAAAGCCGGCGCGCATTGATGGGCTGAAGACGGTCTACACCTATCAGTTGCCGAAGGAGGCGCGGCAGACCATCGCCTTGATCGAGAAGGGCGGGCCGTTCCCATTTGAGCGTGATGGGGTTACCTTCCAAAATCGCGAAGGTTTGTTGCCACGAAAGCCGCGCGGCTACTACAGCGAATACACCGTCATCACGCCTGGCTCGCGCGATCGCGGCGCGCGCCGCATCATCGCCGGCAGGCAGGGCGAGCTTTATTACACCGACGATCACTACGATTCTTTTGTGCGAGTTTACGAACCATGAGTAGCAAGATTGAAACCCTGCTCGCCGGCGATGCGCCATCCGGCATCTACAAGTTGTCCTCACGCGCATCCATTGAATCGGTGCGGCACGCTGCCGAGAAGGCGGGGATGCACTTTGCGCATGTCGATGGTAGAGCGATTGACGACAAAGCCGGCTTTATCACGGCGATGGGCGAGGCACTTGAGTTTCCAGGTTATTCGGCGAAGAACTGGGATGCCTTCGAGGAGAGCCTGGGCGATCTGTCGTGGCTGCCGGCCAACAACGGTTGCGTGATTTTGTTCGACAAGGCCGGTGTGTTCGAGGCTGCCCAGCCAAAGGCGTTTGGAACTGCGTTCGACATCCTGGCTGATGCGAGCAAGGCGTGGGGCGATGCCGGCACGCCCATGCTCATCCTCGTGCGCGGGGCAAAGACAAAATTCGCAAGCCTGTGAATTTAGCGCTTTTCACGGCGCGCGATATTTCGCCAATGCGCCTTCATCCCAATCGATGCCGAAACCAGCGTGATCGCGCAATTGCCACATGCCGTTGACAATGCGGGGCTGCGTGGCGCGCAGCACGCGAAAGCCGACTGTGTCGGCCTCATCTGGCGACTCCTCGATCCACTGCATGCCAAACGCGGCCGCCAGTGGCGCGTGCAGATCAGGGAAATAATGCGGAAAGATGGGCTTGTTGTGCTCGAGGGCAGGCGCCATGCCTTGCAGCACGCCGGTCAACCCAAGTTGAAAAGTGACGTCAACCCGCACGATGTCGACACCAGCGTGCGCGCCAATCTGCTGCACATCCGCCGGCGATGACAGCGATTCGCCAAATGCCACCGGCAGTTCATGCTGCTGTGCCAGTGCCATTGCCAGCGGCCAGTGCTGAACGGGAAAGGGGTCTTCGAGAAAGGCGACATTGAATCGCGCCAGCGCGCGCCATGCAGCAAGGGCATCCTGGATTGAGTTGAACGAGCCTGATGCATCCACGCCGATCAATGCGTCTTTGCCGGCGATTTGGCGCAGCATCTCCACGCGCTTTGCATCGAGTGCGATGTCCTCACCCACCGGCATCTTGAACATCGTGTAGCCGGCGTTGGTCAGCGCCTCGGCGTCGCGCCGCACTTTGCCGAGTGGATCGTCGGGTTGGTAGTAGCCGGCGATGGCGATGCACGGCAGGTCGCGCCGGCTGCCGCCAAGCAGTTGCCACAGCGGCACACCCAACAGCCTGGCGCGCAAATCCCACAGTGCGACATCGACGATGGAGAGCGCGCGGGCATATGCGCCGGCCTCACCGATCATGCGCACTTGTGCGCGCGCGCTGTGCCAGATGCCTCGGCTGTCATGCGCTGATGCGCCGATCACCAGCGGCTTGAGGTGGCGTTCGATGGTTTCGGCGATGCCGGCGACGCGGCCAAGCCCATAGCCGGTGCCAATGTGATTGCCACACCTCGCACGCGCAAATACGAACTCGCGCTGCGTGATCACCTTGCCCCAGACGAAGAGCGGTTCGGGCAAAGGCACCACCACGCGAAAAACGTCCAGCGACTCAACGGTGGGCATGATGATTTGCAACCCTCCTCACTCTTGCAGGCACGCCTGAATTTCTGCATCGGCCTTTTCGGCGGCGACATCGACCGTCGATGGGTCGGCGATGATGGTCTTGATCAGCTTTGTCATCGACTCCAGCACAACGCCGCCATAGTAGCTGCCGCACTTGATTGGATACGCCGGCGGCACGATGCCCATTGAGCCGGCGCCGACGAACGCCTGCATGTTCGCCGGCGGCAGATTGCTCACCGGATTCGCCACCTCAGGGCGCGCGCTGAGCGATTGCAGCATCGGGATGGTTTGTCGGCGCTTGAACAGGTCGAATTGCACGTCGGGGTCTGCGAGCAGCTTCACGAACTCCCAGGCCAGTTGAGGACTCTTCGTGTTTTTGTTGACGGAGAAACCCAGCGCGGTAAGGCCGGCGTATTGACCGCGCGGATGCGCCGGCACGCGCTGCACATCCCACTCGAAGCGATTTTCAACAAGCTGACGGATGGTCGGGATAAACGCCGAAATCTGGAACATCGTCGCGCAGCGCTGGGTGATGAAGCAGTTGTCGCGGGCGCGCTTTGCGGCTGGCAATGCGGCGTTTGGCTGCTTCCACAAATTGGCGTAGGCAGTGAGTCCCTCGCGTGATGCCGGCGAACTGAGCGTGCTGGTCTTGCCATCGTCGCTGAGCGGGCTGCCGCCGTAGCCGGCGATGAAGGTGAGGAAATACGGCCACCATGTGCCGTTCTCAAGATCGAAACAGTAGGTGTCGGATTTGCTCTCGGCGATGCGTTCGCAGGCGGTCAGCAAGTCATCCCAGGTCATCGTCGCGGTGGGCAGGGGTGCGTTTGCCTGCTCGAACAGTGTCTTGTTGTAATACATCTGCACTGTCTCAAGCCCCATCGGCACCATGAACACGCCGGGCTGGTTGGGCAGCTTGCCCAGGTTCAACACGTTGGGGTAGATGTCTGCCAGCACATTGACCTTGTCGGTTTTTGCCAGTGGTTCCACGTCCATCGCCACGCCGGCATCGGCCAATTGCGGCACGAACAGGTCGGCGTTGAAGAAGACATCCTCAAGCTTCTCCTCTTTCTGGCGGGCAATCAGGCCAAAGGCGAACTGGCCGGCATCCTGTGGATCGATGGCTGAGGGCGTCAGCCGCACATCCAGCGTGTTGACCTTGACTGTGACGTTGGGGTAGCGCTGGATGAAAGCGGCCCGCATTGTGTTCACGGCTTCCGCCGGCGGTCCGTCGATGGTAAAGACAGTGATCTCGCCTGTGGCATCAGCCAGAAGCGCATTGGCAGATTCAGGCTCACTGGTGGATTCGGGGGCCGGCGCGGCGCTGCACGCCGCCAGCATCGCACAGGTCACCAGCGTGATGATGGAGATTCTATTTGCGTTGCGCATGGTATTCATTCCACGGCAACTATAGCGCGCCGCGCATTTTTCACGCTAGCGATTGACGCCAGTCAGCACGATGCCACGGATGAAGTAACGCTGTGCAACGAAGAACACAACAATCATAGAGAGGTGGGTGGATACGTCCCCATGTAGCCGAGTGCGACGGATGCCTGCAAGCCGGCGCGCTTCACGGCCTCGATCAATTCTGGCAGGCGCTTGGCAAATCGGCCGCTGGGCAGCGAAAGGGTGTACGCGCCGATCGGAAACCCACTGCGATCGAAGATCGGCGCAGAGACACAACTTACGCCGTCGGCAAACTCTTCGCGATCCATTGCGTAGCCGCGCGCGGTGATCTCGTGCAAGTGATCAATGAACGTGTCGGCGTCGGTGATGGTGTTGGCGGTGCGGCGCTGCATGCGATGGATGGACAGATACGAGCGCACGCGATCTTCGGGCAGGAAGGCCAGGATGGCCTTGCCAGAGGCGCGCGCATGTGCAAAGCCGGCGTAGCCAATCTCCAGCGAGCGCACGTGCACCGAATGAGACCCTTCAATGTTGCGTTGCAGCACGATGTTGTCGCCATACCAGCCGGAGATGTAGGATGTTTCGCCAGTCTCTTCATTCAATTTTGCCAATACGTCGAGCAACCCTTGCTGCGGCGCGAGATGGGTGCGGAAGCTGTCGTGCAAGAAGGCGATGCGGCTGCCCAGGCCATAGCGGCTGCCTGGCAACCGCACTACGTAGCCGTCATCCTCCAGCGTGCGCAAAATGTGATAGCACGTGCCAATCTTGATGTGGGTCTCCTTGCTCAACCATTTTGCGGTGGCTGCACCGGTGCTGCCGGCGATGGCCTCCATGATGCGCAGGCCGCGCTTCAACGAAAGCAAAATGCCGGTAGTGCCTTTGCCGCGCACCGGGCCAACTGCGCCTTCCGCCTTTTCTGTCAAACCGTTCCTGTTCATAGACACCCCAACTTGCCTCCATCCGATGAATGCATTGCAAGTGGCGGATTTGACATCTATGTTCAAATACCTACACTCGCCATCGGATATGATAAACGCGCGCTCATATCGCGCAAGTCGAGAACCTTTAGAAAATTCATGAGCAATTTATCGAACATTCGTCGCGTCGCGGTCATTGGCGCCGGCCAGATGGGACCGGGTATTGCGCAGGCATGCGCGCAGGCCGGCTATAGCGCCGTCGTCATCGCCCGCTCCGTCGCTTCGCTGGAAAAGGCGCAGGCCAAAGTGCAGGCCAACCTTGATGCCATGCTGCCGTATGACTTGATCAGGCAGGAGGAGATTGCAGCGCTGCTCAGCTGCATCAGTTATCGCAACGACGGGTTGGCCGGCGCCGCCGAGGCTGATCTCATCATTGAGGGCGTGACTGAGGATCTGCCGCTCAAGCAACAGCTCTTTGCCGACCTTGAGCGGGTGTGCCGACCCAGCGCGATCATCATGAGCACGACGAGCGGTCTGCGCTGCACCGACATCGCCGCGAAGATGCAGCGTCCTGAGCGCGCCATCGTCGGCCATTACTGGAATCCCCCTCACCTGTTGCCGCTGGTGGAGGTGGCGCCGGGGGAGAAGACGGCGCAGTGGGTCACCGACACGGTGATCGCCTTCTTGAAAACGACCGGCCATACGCCGGTGCTGTGTCGCAAGGAAGCGCTCGGCTTTGTCGCCAACCGCTTGCAACATGCCCTGTGGCGCGAGGCGCTGGCCATCGTAGAGCAGGGTATTGCCACACCGGATGAAGTGGATGATGCGCTCAAAACCAGCTTCGGCGCACGGACGCCGGTGCTGGGCATTTTCGAGCACATGGATCTGGTCGGCCTCGACCTGACGCGCTATCTGCACAGCTATCTGCTGGCCGACCTGGATGTGCAGAAAGGGCCGAACGCTGTGCTGACCGAGCGGGTGCAGCGCGGCGATCTGGGCGTAAAGACGGGCAAAGGCTTTTACGACTGGTCCACGAAGAGCGCCGGCGACGTGCTTCGCGCGCGCGATACGTTGTTGCTTGAGTTGGCGGCGAAGCGAAAGCTGGCGCAGGGCGGATGACACTCGCTTTCATCCGGCTTTGCCTGAAATCACAAATCAATTCTTGAACATCATGTTACGTTTTGCATACAGCACCATCAACTGGGGCAACACATGTGATCTGCGTGCTGCCTTCGACGATATCCGCAGCGCCGGCTGGCATGCTGTTGAGTTGTTTGATCATTCGCTCGACTGGCTCGGCACGCCGGATTACCTGCGTGGTTTGCTTGATGGGTTAAGGGTTGCCACGTCATTTGGATCGGTGGATCTGCCGGCAAGCGCGCGGCAACTTCACATCCATAAGCGGCGGATTGAGTATGCGGCGGCGCTTGGCGCTGAGGCCTATGGCCTGGTTGGTGCGGGGAGGCCACGCTCTCGCCCGCCGGCAACAGCCGAGATCAGCGAGTTGGCGCAGATGTGTGAGGCGCTTGCAATGCATGCAGCCGATCTGGGTGTAAAGGTGGCCTACCACCCGCATACGCGTTGCACCGTCGAGAACGAAGGCGAGATCGACGCCCTGATGAATGAGACCAAATCACTCACGCTCTGCCTCGATGTATCGCACATCGCACTGGTCGGTGAAGATCCCATCGCGCATTTGGACAAGTATTACGCGAGGCTGAGCTATGTGCATCTGAAAGATTGGGCGCGAGGTGAATTTGTCGAGATGGGGCAGGGCACACTTGGCATCGACTTTCCGGCATGTCTGAAACTGCTCGATGACAGGGGCTTCGCTGGCTGGCTGGTGGTCGAGCACAGTGTGAGCAAGACTTCACCGATTGACAGCGCCATCGCCAACGCGCAATACCTTCAACATCTGGGTTGTCAGATTTAACATCATGAAATTCCCTCTAGGACTGTTTGGCTGCGGCGTGATGGGGCAGCGGCACATCAAGGGTATGGGCAAACTGCATGCTGCCGGCTTGATGCAATTTCAACTTGCCGGCGTGTGCGACCTCCTCCCCGACAGCGCCAACCGCGCTGCCGACCTTGCGCAGGAGTTGCTTGGACATCGCCCGCAGGTGTTCACCACATTTGCAGAGATGAACGCTGCCATCGACTTGGGCGGCATCAGCGTCACGACCATGCCGGAGGCGCATGTCGATCTGGGCATCGAGGCGATCCGCGCCGGCGTGCCGGTGATGGTGGAGAAGCCGATTGCGCTGACCACGCGCGAAGGCCGGCGGTTGGTCGATGCCGCGCGCGCGGCAGGTGTCACGCTGGCTGTCGCTGAGAACTATCGCCGCGATCCGATGAATCGGTTGGCAAAGGCGCTGCTCGATGCCGGCGCAATCGGGGCGCCATTTCTTGCCGTGCAGGCATCCAGCGGCAGCGGCGAGAACGTGGTCATCACTCCCTGGCGACACTTGAAGAGACGCTGCGGCATCGTGGTCGACATGGGCGTGCATTACACCGACATCCTCGAGTATCTGCTTGGCCAGATCGAGTCGGTGCAGGGCTACAACGCGGTGGTGGACAAGCAGCGCGTGGGTAACGACGGCAAGCGATATCCGGCGGATGCGGAAGACTTGTCGGCCGGCGCTGCCAGGTTCAAGAGCGGCGCAATTGCGAACTGGCTGCTCAACATGGCTGGCCGCGGTGAGAGCCATTTTCAACGCGCCGTGTATGGCACAGGCGGCTCGATGGCGTTGCCCGGCGACCGCAACGGCAACCCCATTCGCCTCACGGTGCGCCGCGCCGGCCGGGATGTCGCAGTGAGTGAGGCGGAGCAGCTTGCGTTGGTGCCAGACTTCAAGTTGCACCCCACGACAGCGGCGCTGTTTGGCGGTGAGCGATTGAGCCACTACAACCTGCCCTTTGCTGACATCGATGCGAATCTGCTGGCAATTGAATATGACGACTTTGTGGACGCGGTGATTCACAAGCGCGAGCCAGAGGTGACCGGTGAGCAGGGCTTGCGCTCGCTGGCGCTGGTGTATGGCTTCCTTGAAAGCGAGCGCGCCGGTTGCGCCATCCGGGATGAAGATCTGCTGTCGTGCAAGGTGCATGGCTATCAGGACGAGTTGGTTTGAACATGCGCGCGCATGTTCCGCGCGCGTGAAAGGATTTGCGCATGTATTCCTGGCAAAACAAATGTGACTTCGGCATCGTGCATGGGCTGGCCTTTCTAGCGTGCCGCGCCGGCGAAGGCCCCATCCTTGAGACGTTGCAACAGATCGTGAATGACACGACCTTCGGCGCAGTAGAGATAGCGCCACCCAAGGACCCTGCGATACGCGCCAAGGCGCGCGACCTGCTGGCGCAATCGCAGTTGCAGGTGGTGTATTTGCCTATCCTGCCGATCATCATCGAGGGGTTGGGCATCGCAGACGAGGACGCCGGCAGGCGCCGGGCGGCGATGGAGAAACTCAAGGCGCTGCTTGATGAGGCAATTGAATTCGATGCGCCGATGGCGATGGTGGCCGGGCCGAAGGATCTGGGTTTGGCAAGCCGCGAGGCGGCGACTGCGCGGCTGATCGAGGACTTGCGCGCGCTGTGCGACTATGCCGACGCGAAGGCGAAGCGGCGCCAACTGTTTATCACGCTGGAAAACTTTGATCGCGACATTGAGAAGCGGCGCTTGATCGGACCGACGGTCGAAGCCGCCGCGCTGGCTGACGCGGTTGATCGCGGCAATTTCGGCTTGACGATTGACCTGAGTCATCTGCCGTTGCTTGGTGAGACGCCGGCGCATGCGCTAAGGGCAGCCGGCCGGCACCTCATCCACGCGCACATCGGCAATTGCGTCATCGCGCACCCCGACAGCCCACTGCAAGGCGACTTTCACCCGCGCTTTGGGCATCCACTTGGCTGCAACGACCTTCCAGAGGTGATCGACTTTCTCACGCAGTTAAATAAAGTGAACTTCTGGGATAACGCAAGGAAGCGATTGGGCAGCATGCCGGTCCTCTCGATGGAGATTCGCCAGAGTGATGAGAGCAGCGAAACCGTAATCGCCAATGGCAAGCGCACTTTCGAGCGCGCCTGGGCTGCGGTGAATGGATAACACAGCATGTCAAGGATTTACAACGTCGTCGTATGGGATGCGGTCGGCAATATCACGTGGGGCATGCGGGGCTGGGATGAATATCCTGAAAGTATGCACAGGCAATTTCTGCATGAAGACCCGCACGGCCGCGCGCGCATCAAGACTGTCGCCGAATTGCTCGCGCCACACGAGGTGCGTGTGACACCTGTGAAAAGCGCCGATGAACTCGATGATGCCATTGCAGATGCTGACTTCCTCATCACGCACAAGGTGCAGGTGCCTGGCGCCATCCTGCGCAAGGGCAAACGCTTGCGACTGGTGCAGCATCTCGGCCTCGACTATCGCGGTATTCCGATGGATGCTGTTGGCGCGCTTGGGATCCCGCTCGCTGTCACGCCGATGGTGAACTATTTTGCCGTCGCCGAACATAGCTGGGCGCTGATCTTAAATCACCTTAAAAGATTGCCACAGACGCGGCCGGTCATGCAATCGCGCGCATACCTCGATCATTGGGGCATCTTCCCACCCGGCCTGCAATTGGCGCGAGATTGCACGCTGGGGCTGCTCGGCTTTGGCGAAATTGCGCGACCCATGGCGCGCATCGCAAAGGCGTTTGACATGCGGGTGATCTTCTGGGACATCATGCGCTTTCCTGAACATGAGCAAGCCTACGACGTGGAATATGTGTCGTGGGAGGAGATCTTCAAACAGGCCGACATTCTGAGCGTGCATCTTGCCTTGAACGACAAGACGCACAAGATCATCGGCAAAAAGGAGATCGATTCGATGAAGCCGGCGGCGTTCTTTGTGAATACCGCGCGTGGCAAACTGGTCGATCAGCCGGCGCTGGTCGAGGCGCTCTTTGAGCGCCGGCTGGGCGGGGCCGGACTGGACGTGTTCTATGAGGAGCCGCTGCCGGCGGATGACCCCATTCACCAATTGCACGATGACCTCTCATCGCATGTCACCATCACGCCCCACGACGCATGGCAGAGTGTGTGGACGCACATTCGCGACTCGCAGGTGCTGTGGCGCAATGTCAGGCATATTTTGGAGGGCGAGCCGCTGGAGCATCAGATTCAATGACTAAGTTTGGCTATTGTCTGCCCATCTTTGCCTGGCCAGGCGCTCGGCTGTTTCGCACACCGGCGTATGCACAACTCGACACTGCCACCACCATGCGGCTCGGCAAGCTAGCCGAGGATTTGGGCTTTCACTCCATCTGGGTGGCCGATCACCTCATGCTCGGCAAGAACGAGGCGATCCTGGAGGGTTGGACGACGCTGTGCGCAGTCGCCGGCATGACGAAGCGCATCAAGCTCGGCGTCATCCACTACAACAACGCCTTTCGCCACCCTGCGCTCACCGCGAAGGCGGTCGCCACGCTCGACCAAGTCAGCGGCGGCCGCTATATCCATTTTGTCGATTACGGCAATCAGCCGCGCGAGTTTCTGGCGTATGGCCTGCATGAAAACGACACCATCGAGGAGCGCATCGCGCAGATGAACGAGGGCGTGGAGATTGCGATGAAGCTGTGGTCGAGCGATGCGCCGGCGACATTCAGCGGCCGCTATTACTCAATAAAGGACGCCGCACTGGAGCCAAAACCGGCGCAGCGACCACATCCGCCGATCTGGCTTGGGGAGGCGCACCCGATGATTCTGGAGGCGACGGCGCGCTATGCGCAGGGCTGGAACAGCGTGCCGGTCGGCCTGCCGGAGTTGCGCCGGCGGCTGGGGTTGCTGCGCGCAGCATGCAGCAGCGTTGGCCGTGACTACGACGAGATTGAAAAGACGCTTGAGATTCAAATTCTCATCACGCCCACGCGCGCTGATCTGCGTGAGAAGCTTCGCGCCATACTTGCGCTAGCGGATGAGCCGGCTGATCCTGATCTTGCGCGCTATGTGTCTGGCAAAACCGATCAACTGCCGGCGATGATTCACGACACCTGGCTCGCTGGCACGCCGGATGAAGTAGCTGCGCAGATTCGCGCTTACACAGGCGAGGGTATTACCCACTTCATGCTGTGGTTCGTGGATGCGCCGGACGACAGCGGCATGCAACTGTTCGCCGAGCAGGTGCTGCCGGTGTTTGCGCAATAAAAAAATCGGGCTTCAACCGAAGTCCGATTTTATTGAGGCGACGGTGGGAATTGAACCCACGCATAAGGCTTTTGCAGAGCCTCGCCTTACCACTTGGCCACGTCGCCGTGAGCAAAGATTCTAGCATGAGATTCTGAGCGCACGCAAATGATTTTCAACGCTGGTGATCTTCAAGTGAAATGGTGCAAACTGATCGAAGCGATCTGGTGACGTGCCTTTTGCCGGCTCTATACTAAAATCGTTCGAGCAGGCTCCCGAAAGATGCCAGTTACTATTCGAGATGTTGCCAGGCGCGCCGGCGTCGGCGTTGCCACTGTCAGCCGCGTCCTGAACAACAGCGGCTTGGTCAGCGATCCCACGCGCCAGCGTGTCATGGCGGCGGTGGCCGAGTTGAACTATGTGCCAAACCCTACGGCACGCAGACTTTCGCTGGGCAAAACCTTTACCATCGCAGTCATCGTCCCTTTCTTCACGCGGCCATCCTTCGTCGAGCGCCTGCGAGGCATCGACAGTGTGCTTGCTGATAGCCTGTATGACATGATCGTGATGAATGTGGAGACGATCGCCAAGCGCAATAAGTATTTCGCAGAGGTCCCGCGCCCCGATCGCGCCGACGGCGTCATCATCGTGACGCTGACGCCGACCGATCAAGAGGTGCAATCGTTCAAGGCCGCCGGCGTGCCAGTGGTGCTGGTCGACACCCATCACGCCGAGTTGCCATCGGTGATGGAGAACAGCGTGCTGGGCGGCCGGCTTGCCACGCAACACCTGATCGATCTTGGCCATCGACGAATCGCGTATCTTTCTGATGTGCTGGATGACATATTCAGCAAGACGGCTGCCAGCCTGTATCGCTATCGCGGCTATCAGCGAGCGCTCGGTGACGCTGGCATACCCCTCTGCCAGGACTATATAAAACAGGGCCGCCACAGCCGCGAAGAGGCGCGCCGCTGCGCCACGGAGCTATTCGCATTGTCAGCGCGGCCGACCGC
The DNA here is from genome assembly GCA_039810125.1 of Thermoflexales bacterium. GTDB lineage: Bacteria > Chloroflexota > Anaerolineae > J036 > Brachytrichaceae > JBDHWI01. The sequence continues at coordinate 26,723 of JBDHWI010000026.1, forward strand.
AGTGTTCGCGGCAAGCGATACACAGGCGATTGGTGTGATGGAGGCTGCGCGTGATGCCGGCCTGCGCGTGCCAGAGGACGTGTCCGTCGTCGGCTACGATGACCTGGAGATTGCCACGTATCTTGGCCTTACCACTGTGCGCCAATCGTTGTTCGAATCGGGCCGCTGCGGTGCGGAGATGCTCATGCATGCGATGGAAGGCCAGCTCGCAGAATCCGTGCATATCGACATGCCGGTGGAACTGGTGGTGCGCCAGTCGACCCGGCGTATCGATGCGCTGGAAGCCGGCTAGGGGAAGCAATGGCGTTACCGGCTGCCAGTCCTGTTCGTGTCACATGACGATCTTCCGGGCGTAGAACGCCTCCGCAAACCCGTCGTGGTGGCACTCCATTCCCCGCAGCCGCATCAACCCATAGAACAACGTCTCACTGAACCAATGCTTGCTCCTTTGTGTGGCGAAATGTGCTTGGAGCAGCTGCACTTTTTGCTGCGCATGGTCGTCGTGCAAGCGCACGAAGTAGTTGGGTTGGGCAAGGTCGCCGTCGTACTTTGGAATCTCGTATTCCAAAATTGCATGATCGCGGAAGGTGTTCCAGGTCAGCTCGTTGGTGAAACGATGGTCCTGATGCAGGTCGTGCCGCGTATGGGTGAAAATCAGATCGGGTTGAAAGGCTTTAAGCGATTCGAAGAAGCGTTTGACCTCGCGGCCAGTGTGGGGCAGATAACCATCTTCGAAGCCAGGTGTGTGCACCTGCATGGCCGGCGAATCAAGGTAGGCGCGCGCGCTGTTGCGCGCCTCGATCTGGCGCTGCTCGCCACCGGTCAGCACTACCCACATCAAGTCGATCGCGGCGTTGCAATCGAGCAGCGTCAACAAAGTGCCGCCGCAGCCAATTTCGATGTCGTCGGCATGCGCGCCGATGGCCAGCACGCGCCTGGGTTGAAGCGCGCCCAGCGGCATCATGGTTGCGGCTGCTCCGATTCGCCGGCGTGCGTCCACTTCGCCCAGGGCGCGTGGCCGGTGCTGTAGATGGAATCCAGCGTGAACATCTCCTTCGGGGTGTCCATGGCTGCCCAGAAGCCTTCGTGACGCCATGCGCTGAGCCGGCCCTGCGCAGCAAGTCGATTGAGCGCGTCAGGCACAATGTCCTCGCCATGCGACAAATTGTTGAAGATGTCGGGGCGAAAGAGGAAGAACCCTCCGTTGATCCACAAGTCTGATGTCGTGCTGCTTTCAAATCCCACCACTTGTGTGTCACTGCTGGCGCCGGTCATGCGAACCAGATGAAAGCTCTGGCTTGGATGCACGCAGAGGAACATGGCAGTCCGGTTCGGTTGCTGGGAGAAGACGCTTGCCATCTCATTGATCGGTGCATCCGTCAGATTGTCGCCGTAGGTTGCCATGAACATGGGCTCGTCCTGCAACAGATGCTGGACCTTTTTCAGCCGTTGCCCGATGCTGGTGTGCAGGCCTGTGTCGACGAATGTGATCGACCAATCATTCATCTCGCTGGGAAGATGCTGGATGCTGCCGTTGCTGAGGACGAAGTCATTCTCGCTGACGTCCTCCTGCTTCTTGAGAAAATATTGCTTGATCGCCTGGCCCTGGTAGCCGAGGCACAGAACGAACTCACGATGGCCGTGATGGGCGTAATAGTTCATGAGATGCCACAGGATCGGCTTGTCGCCGACTGTCAGCATTGGCTTCGGCAGATCGCGCGAGAGTTCACGCATGCGCAGACCCATCCCTCCGCAGAAGATTACTACTTTCATGTCGTTCTCCCCTTTTTCCTGAATATCGGCGAGGCAACTTGCGCAGCGATGCGCCGGCAAGTTGAATCACGTCACGTCATTTTTGTCGGATGTCGAGTGCAATTCTGCACATGCCAGGTCGGAAAGCGCCGGCCTCTGGATTACCAGCGCGTCTCGGCAAATTTCCACCCAGGCTGCACTTTCTGCATCTCGATTTCGTCATCGCGCCGGGTCAGCCCGCATGCCACATAGCTTTCATGCAGCCGTGCAAGCACCGCGCGATCGAGTTCAATGCCCAACCCCGGCGCGTTGCCGATGGCGAGCGAGCCATCCTCGAAGGTGAGCCGGCCGCCTACCAGCACTTCCTCGCTCTGCCAGGGGTAGTGCGTGTCGCAGGCGTAGGTGAGGTTTGGCACGGCCGCAGCCAGATGCGCCATCGCCCGCAGCGAGATGCCGATGTGGCTGTTGCTATGCATCGACAGGCCGCGCCCGAACACGCGGCAGATGCGCGCCAATTCCACTGATGCGCGCAGGCCGCCCCAGAAATGATGGTCGCTCAGGATGATCTGTTCGCTGCCGACGCGCACTGCATTCGGGATGTCGTCGAAGGACACGGTGCACATGTTGGTGGCGAGCGGGATATTGACAACCTTTGCCACTTCGGCCATGCCGGCCTGGCCGCGCGTCGGATCTTCGTAGTATTCCAGCGCGCCCTCCAGCTTCTTGCCATACTGGATCGACGTGTCGACCGACCAGATCGCATTCGGGTCCAGCCGCAGCGGCACCTCTGGCCCAAACGCCTCACGCAGCGCCAGGATCGAGTCGACCTCGATCTGCGGCTCGAACACGCCGCCCTTCAGCTTGATCGACTTGAAGCCGAACTCGCTGCACATGGCTTGCGCCTGCGCGACGATGCCGGCGGGGTCGAGCGCAGCTGCCTGCCGTGCTGCCGGCCAGCCTGTCGCCTTCTGGTCAAGGTCGAAGCCGAGCGCGCCGCCGGCGCCCTCGTATTTATAGAACAGGTAGGCAGAGAATGGCACGCGGTCGCGCACCTTGCCACCGAGCAAGTTGCACACCGGCTGGCCGATGGCCTTGCCAACCAGATCGAGGCATGCGACTTCGACTGCGGCAAAGGCACGCGAGGCGCGCCGGCTGAAGATGGTTGTGCGCATGGCGGCCTTGTCGCCGCTGGCGCGCCCGCCAAAGTGCTGCTCCAATCGCTGTTGCAGCGCGTTCATCTCGAATGGGTTGCTGCCGATCACCAGCGGCTTGATGGCTTCGAGGTCAGCCACCACGTCGGCGCCGCCCGGTAATTCACCGAGTCCGTAGATGTTGTCGTCGCTAACAATTTCGACGATGACACGCAGGGCGTAGGGTGCGTGCAGGCCGCCGGCGTTCAGCAATGGTGGATCGCTGATTGCGATCGGGGTGACGATCATGTCAGTGATGTGCATGGCAGTAATTTGTTTGTGAGGATCGTGAAATTTCTTTTCTCACTTATCGCGCCGGCGCATGATCTTTCATCATCGCCCGCGCAAATGCAATTCCTCGGCGAAATGGCAGCTCACAAAATGCTCTGGCTCCACGCTGCGCAGCGGCGGAGCTTCGTGCTTGCAGATGTCTTTCGCGTAGCGACAGCGCGGATGAAAGGGGCAGCCGGCGGGTGGATTCGCCGGATTCGCCACTTCTCCCTCCAGCACGATGCGGCTGCTATGCTTTCGCGGATCAGGCACCGGGAGTGCTGATAGCAGCGCCTCTGTGTATGGGTGAAGCGGGTGCTTGAACACGTCCTCGGTCTTGGCGAGTTCAACGATGCGGCCGACATACATGACGGCAACGCGGTCGCTGATTTGGTACACCACGCCCAAATCATGGGAGATGAACAGATACGCCAGCCCGTGTTCCGCCTGCAAATCTTCGAGGAGGTTGATGACTTGCGCCTGGATCGAAACATCCAACGCTGACACCGGCTCGTCACATACGATCAACCTGGGTTTGAGCGCCAACGATCGCGCGATGCCGATGCGTTGCCGCTGGCCGCCGCTGAAGCTGTGAGGATAACGCCGCAGATGATCGCCTTGCAACCCTACGGACTTTAAGAGTTGAACCACGCGATCTGAAAGCGCGCTTCCACTCTCCGTTTGATGGATTGCAAGTGGCTCGCCAACGATGTTGGCGACGCTCATGCGAGGATCGAGTGAGGAATAAGGATCCTGGAAGATGATCTGCGCCTGTCGGCGAAAATCCTTGAGCTGCTGCCCTTTCAATTGCCGGAGCGGGATGATATTGCCGTCGTCATCACGATAGGTGATCTGTCCGTCGGTCGGTTCGATCAAGCGGATGATGCACCGCCCGGTGGTCGTTTTGCCGCAGCCGCTTTCGCCCACCAATGCCAGCGTTTCTCCAGACAAGATGGTGAAACTCACGTCATCGACCGCACGCACGTAGCCCACCGTCCTCTTGAGCAGGCCTCTTCGAATTGGGAAGTGTTTGCTGAGGTTCTGCACGATCATCAGCGGGACATGGGCAGTTGCATGACTCGACATGGACCTATTTCCCTGCACTGGATTCCTCATACAAAAAACAACGCGTTGTGTGCGCTGGTCCCACCTGAAAAGCAGGAGGGATGCTCGCATCGCATTTGCCAGGCATGAACTTTGGGCAGCGCGGTCCAAAGGCGCAGCCAGGCGGAATTGCATTTGGCTCTGGCACGACTCCCTGTATTGGCTCAAGCCGGCGCTTTACACCCACAAGCGGCAAAGATTTCAGCAACCCTTGTGTGTAAGGATGTTTCGGGTTGCCAAACAACTCCTCGACCGTGGCTTGCTCGACAATGCGCCCCAGATACATCACGGCCACCTCGTCGGCGACCTCAGCAATCACACCAAGATTGTGTGAGATGTGAATGATCGACATGCCCAACTCGGCTTGCAGCCGCTCCATCAAGTCGAGGATCTGGGCGCCGGTGGTGACATCCAACGCGGTGGTAGGTTCATCGGCAATCAACAGCGTGGGCCGGCAGGAGAGGGCGATGGCGATCATGGCGCGTTGCAACATCCCCCCACTCAATTGGTGCGGATAAGCATCCACGGTGCGGCTTGGTTGCGGCATGCCGACACGATCGAGCATCTCAACCGCGCGTTTTTTTGCCTCGCGCTTTTCGACGCCTTGATGCAGTTTGACAGCCTCCATGATGTGTTCACCCACCGTGTAGGCGGGCGTGAGCGAGGTCATTGGCTCCTGGAAGATCATGGCGATCTCATTGCCGCGGATGCTGCGCATCTCTGGACTCTTCGGTTGCAGTTTCGCCAGATCGATCACTTCACCATTTCGCCGCTGGAACAGGATTTCACCGTTCAAAATGCGCGCCGGCGGGCTGGGGAGCAATCGCAGAATGCTCTGCGCTGTGACGCTCTTCCCACAGCCGCTCTCTCCGACGATGCCGAGTGTTTTGCCAGCCGGCACATCAAAACTCACGCCGTTCACCGCCGGCACCGCGCCTTGCATGGTGTTGAACTGCACAGCCAGCTCCCGCACTTGCACGATGATGTTGTCACCGTTTACAAGAACTGAAGGGCTTGCCGAAGTGTGATCAGTCGTCATGTTGAAAATGGAATCAGCGGGAATAGGGATCGACAGCATCGCGCAGGCCGTCGCCAACGAAGTTAAAGCCCAGCACTGCGAAGATAACCAACACGGCGGGCAGTACGAGCCAGGGGTAGAAGATCAGCACTTTGACGTTTTGCGCCTCTTCAAGCAATACACCCCAACTGGTCATGGGCGCGCGGATGCCCAGGCCGAGGAAACTCAGGGCGGTTTCGGCCAGAATCATGTAGGGAATGGCGAGGGTGGCGATCACAATGATGTGGCTGGCATTGGCCGGCAGCAGGTGCCGCATGATGATCCATCGATCATTGCCGCCGGCGGCACGGGCGGCCAGCACATAGCCCTCTTCGCGAAGCGCCAGCGTCTTTCCGCGAATCTGCCGCGCCAGCCCGCCCCACGTCAGCAGAGAAAGGATGATCGTAACCCCAAAATACACCTGAATCGCCGACCAATCCACTGGCAGGATCGCCGCAAGCGCCATCCACAATGGAATCTGGGGGATGACAAGCAGCAACTCGGCAAACCGTTGCACGGCATCATCCACCAACCCACCAAAGTATCCTGACACAACACCGAGGACAGACCCCAGAATGATGCCGATGGCAACGCCGATCAGCCCAACTGTTAGAGAAACGCGGGAGCCATATAGCACGCGCGTGGTCATATCGCGTCCTTGCCGATCTGACCCCATCAAGAATATTGGAACCTCTGGATCACCCGTGCCGAAAAAGTGGAGGTCACTCGGGAATAAGCCCCACATCTTGTATGGATCGCCCCGCACAAAAAATTTGATCGGATAACGCTGGGAGGTGTCCGGGGTGAAGCTAATTTCCAGGGTTTGCCGATCGATTTTTTGGATCATCTTATAGATGAACGGCCGCAGGTGAAAATTCCCATCGACATCGATAAAACGCGGGAGGTTTGGCGGAGCATATATCTGATTGGTAAAACGGGTGTCGATGCTGTACGGAGAGAGGAATTCTGCAAACAAGGCGGAGAAATAGAAAACAGCCAGAACAATTCCGCCGAGCAGGGCGATGCGACTGCGGCGGAAGCGCCGCCAAATCAACTGTCTTTGGCTGAGGCTGACCCACTCATTGCCTGATGCGACCGTCCCAGAAGCCGGCGGCGATCCTGCTGTTGCCTCGTTTGAGGATGGGATTGACTGAGATGGCTCAGATGGCACTTCGTTCACCATGTAAAAATTCTCGCGACTTTGATGGGTTGCGGTCTACTGGTAGGTGATCCGTGGATCCACCCATGCCAGCGCGATATCGGCAAGAAAATTCCCGACGAGCAGCATGATGCTGAGCAACATGAGAAAGCTGCCGGCGAAGTACATGTCCTGCACCCGCAGTGATCGATAGAGCAACGGTCCTGTGGTGGGAAGACTCAGGACAATTGAAATGATGATGGAACCAGACAGGATGGACGGCAATTGCAAGCCGATGAGGCTGACAAGCGGGTTGATGGCCATGCGCACGCCATGTTTCCAGGTGACGATGCGCTCTTGCAAGCCTCGCGCACGCGCTGATTGCACATATTGCTGATTGAGAATGTCGAGCAAATTCCCGCGCATGATGCGAATCAGCTCTGCTGTTCCCGAAAGCCCCACCAGTATCACGGGAATCCAGATGTGTTTCAACAGATCGACGATCTTTGGGATGCCCCACGGCTCCTTTTCCATGCCGCTGCTGAACAATCCACCAATCGGCGTGCCAAAGACGTAGACAGAAACCACCATCATGATCAATGCAAGCAGGAACCCTGGCGTTGCCAGGCCAATGAAGCTGATGCTGGTGAACACCTGATCAAGAAAGGAATACTTGTGGGTGGCCGAATACACCCCGATGGGTATTGCAAT
>JBDHWI010000027.1:0-32359 GCA_039810125.1 Thermoflexales bacterium
CCAACGACAAGCACTTCACCGGCTTCCCTTCATACTGGAATGTAGTCGCCTTGTTCATGGCGCTGTTGAAGTCGCCGCCGGCGGTGAATGCCACCATCATCGCCGCGCTGGCAGTGCTGGTGTTGTTGCCGATGAAGTTCCCGTCGTCGCAGGCGCTTGGCAAGTGGGAATGGGTTGCGTTGGGTTTGTGCGGCGCGCTGGTGATCTATCTGTTGCTGTTCAACTTCGACAGCCCATCACCGGTGCTGGTGTATCTGGCCTTGATTTATCCGATCTATCATCTGGTTTCTTCGATCATCAAATCTGTGCGAGGAGCGACACTGGAATGATCCAAACCATCCGCGAGCGCAAGTCACTGCAGATCGCCGGCCTGATGTTCCCCGGCGCATTCTGGCTGCTCATCTTCTTCGCCGTGCCGTTGATGTGGGTGCTGGTGATCAGCTTCATGTCACGCGATGCGCAGGGCTTCCCTGCACCGCCGGCGACGCTCGACAACTACCGCACGCTGGTCGACGACATCCGCTTCAACCCATCCATCACATTCGATGGCGAGTTGAACATCAAGCTGTTCGATGGACTGTATCTCAATCTGCTCTGGCAGTCGATCTGGTTGTCGTTCATCACCACCATCATCACGCTGCTGCTGGCCTTTCCGGTGGCGCTGTTCATGGCGCGCTCGCCAAAGAAATGGCGCAATGTGCTGTTGTTTCTGGTGATGATCCCGTTCTGGACGAATTTTCTCGTGCGCACCTATGCGCTGCTGTTCTTGTTTCGCGGCAACGGGCCGATCAACCTGGTGTTGACGGCGATGGGCATTCCGCCGCTCGACTTGCTGTTCACACCCACCGCCATCGTCATCGGCCTGGTGTATGGCAACCTGCCATTCATGATCCTGCCGCTCTATACATCGCTCGAAAAATTCGACTGGTCGATGATCGAGGCGGCGCACGACCTGGGCGCAAACACGCTGCGCGCCTTCACGCGCGTGATGCTACCGCTGGTCAGCCCGGGGCTGGTCGCCGGCGCCATCCTCACGTTCGTGCCGGCAGTCGGCTCCTACATCACTGTCGAATTGATGGGCGGCGGCCGCGTCAACATGATCGGCCGCAGCATCGCCGCGCAATTCTCAGACACAGCCAACTGGCCCTTCGGCTCGGCCATGGCGCTGGTGCTGATGGTCATCGTGACGATTGCCGCCGTGGTGTATTTCCGCTACAGCCGCGGCGAGCGCACCGCACTCTGACATGACAACCGATTCAACCGTCATCCTGCTAGGTGACCGCGGCGAGGTGCAACCGCGCCGGCACAACGACCGCCCTTCTGCCCGCATAGGCCGCTTCACCCTGGTCTCCCTCGCGCTCGCCACGTTCGTGTTCTTGTATGTGCCAATCATCCTGCTGGTCATATTCTCATTCAACAGCGCCCGCACCGGCGCGGTGTGGCAGGGCTTCACGCTGGATTGGTACGAGCGCATGTTCAACAACCCGCGCATCCTGGACGCAGCGTGGCGCAGTGTGGTGATCGCGGTGCTTTCGACCGCCGGCTCAGTCGTCATCGGCACGCTCATGGCGCTGGCGATGGAGCGTTACAAATTCCGCAGCAAAGGCGCCTGGGACGCGCTGCTCTATATGCCGGTCATCATCCCAGAGATCGTGATGGGCGTATCGTTGCTGCTGTTCTTCGCCGCTGCAAACATCGAGCGCGGGCTGTTCACACTGGTCGTCGCGCATATCGCCTTCTCCATGCCATTTGTGTACCTCACCGTGCGGGCGCGGCTGGCCGATTTCGACATGTCGGTGGAGGAGGCGGCGCAGGACCTCGGCGCAAATGAGTGGACGACGTTCTGGCGCATCACTGTGCCACTGCTCATGCCCGGTATCGTCAGCGGCGCGCTGCTGGCCTTCACGCTCTCCATCGATGACTTTGTCATCTCGTTCTTCGTGAACGGCAAAGGCTGGACGACGCTGCCGATCTACATCTGGTCGTCGATCAAGCGCGGCATCACGCCGGAGATCAACGCCATTTCAGCAGTGATGCTGGTATTCTCGATTGTGCTGGTGGTGCTGTCGCAAACGCTGCAGCGGCGTGAGCGATAATCGCCGGCGAGATTTTTCAATCGGAGGACATCCATAGAAATGAAGAGCAAGAAGTTGTTGATGGCGGCCATGGCTGCTGCATTCGTGCTGGCAGCATGCGGCGGACAAGCCGCGCAACCGACGAGTGCGCCTGCAGCCACGACTGCGCCGGATGCCGGCGGTAACACTACCGCCACAAGTGGCGAATGCCCGGGCGACAAGAGCAAGCTCGCCAAAGAGATGAGCTGGTACACGTGGGGCAACTACGTCTCCGATGACGTGGTCAAGCGCTTTACAGATGCCTGCGGCGTCGCTGTGAAGGTCGACGTTTACAGTTCCAACGAGGAGATGGAAGCCAAGTTCAAGGCCGGCGGCAACCCAGGCTACGACCTGATTACCCCCTCAGATTACATGGTCGCCAAGATGGCCTCCGCCGGCATGTTGGAGAAACTCGACTTCAACAACATCCCCAACTTCAAGAACATCGCCCCCGGTCACAAGGGACTCTACTTCGACCCGAACAACGAATATTCGGTCGCCTACAACTGGGGCACCACCGGCATCGCCTACGACAAGACCAAGGTGAAGGAGCCGATCACGAATTGGAAGCAGATCATGGAGCCGGCGGACGATTTGAAGGGCAAGATCGGCATGCTGGACGACATGCGCGAACTGCTCGGCATGGCGCTGCGCTACAAGGGCTTCTCGGCCAATACATCCAGCGCCGATGAAATCAACGCCGCGCGCGATGCGCTGATTGCACAGAAACAGTTCGCCAAGAACTACTCCGACAGCCCGACCAACCTGACGAATCTGGTCGCCGGCGATGTGCTGGTCGCGATGATCTACACCAACGACGCGATGACGGCAAAGGATGAGAATCCGAACATCGAATACATCATCCCTGAAAACGTCAGCACGATCTGGCAGGACAACCTTTCGGTGCCAAAGGAAGCGCCGAGCAAATACACCGCCGAAGTGTTCATCAACTTCATGTCCGATCCGAAGAACGCCGCCGACAATGCCAACGAGGTCGGCCTGACCACACCGAATGCCGAGGCGTTGAAACAGGGTCTGATCGATGAGACATTGCGCAACAACCCGATGGTCTATCCTGATGTGCAGGCGCTTGGCGACCGGCTTGAGTTTCTGCACAAGGGCGATCCAAAGGTGGACGAGCTCTTCCAGCGCGCCTTCGATGAAGTCAAGGCTGCGCAGTAGGCGATTCTCTTCGCAGCGTTTGCATTTCAGGTAAGAAACACACATGAAAAGGGCGGGCCGGGCGGCCTGCCCTTTTCATTTTCTCAGACAGGTTTGATATCGTCGCCCAGTGCGAGATCGTCATCCAAACAACGACAACATCATCAAGTCCGCTGGCCCGCTGTTCATGCGATTGATCGAAGTGTGCTTTTTCATTACGCCGGTCCTCGTCGCGTTCGCGCTTGCCGGCGCAGTGCTCTTTCTCCTCAATGGCTCAGTTGCGCTCGCCGCGCTGTGCGTGCTCCTCGCTGCACTTGCGCTGGTTGGCGTCTACGCCCGCTTCATCGCGCCGTGGCAGTTGAAAATCAGGCGGCTCGACATGGGCGATCTGGGGCTTCCAAATCTCAGCTCGCCGAACTCCCACCCGCTCAAGGTCGTCTTCTTCTCGGATTTGCACGCCGGCAACTTCAAGCGTGCCAGATGGGTGCGGCGCATTGTCGACACGGTCAACGCACAATCACCCGACGTGGTATTGATCGGCGGCGATTTCGTGGGCCACGTCAAATGCAGTGAGCTGCCGACACTGCTGGCGCCACTCGCTCAATTGAAGCCACGCATCGGCGCCTTTGCCGTGATGGGCAACCACGACTACGGCCTGCCTGACATCGACCATTCCCAGGTGCTGCATCGCCTGCTCGCCGGTATGAACATTCGCGTCATCCACAACCAATGCGTGCAACTGCGCGACGACCTGCGATTGCTGGGCGTGGACGAGATCTGGACCGACCGTGACGACCTCGCCGGCGCCATCACGCGCTGCGAGGCCTGCGCGGAACGCACGCTTGTGCTGGGTCATAACCCCGATCTGGTTTTGCGGCTGGGTGATGAGCATGCGGCGCTGAGGGAACACGACACCTTGTTCCTCTTCGGCCATACGCATCACGGCCAGATTCACCTGCCCTTCGCCCCTGGCCTTGCCATCCCGATCAAGTCGCAGTTTTATCGCGGGTTGTATCGCATCCCCTACGGAACGATGTATGTGTCTGCCGGCGTGGGCGAAGGCAGTTCGCCCACCCGCCTGAACACGTGGCCCGAGGTCGTCGTATTCGAGATTTGAAATTACGGCGGCGTTGGGATGATCACGAACACCGTGCCAGTGGGGCTTGGCGTATCGGTCGGCGCCGGCGTTGTCGGCACGACGATGATGATCGGCGTGTCGGTTGGCGTGGGCAGGAATGGCGGTGTCGGTGTGGGCGGCACAACGATTGTCGGCATGGGTAACACTGTCGGCACGACGATTGTGGGCACAACGATCGTTGGCATGGGCAGCACCGTCGGCGGCGCCGGCGTTGTCGGCACGATGATGATGATCGGCGTGTCGGTTGGCGTGGGCGGGAATGGCGGCGTCGGTGTGGGCGGCGCTGGCAGCAGGCTCCATGTGAACTTGATGCGCGCCACGCCGCTGAACTCCACGAATTGCACTTGCATGAAGTTGTTGCCGGCGGGCAGCACGCGCGTGCCGGTGATGATCTTCGCGCCGGGTGTAAGCGCATCCAGCCCTGGCACGATGCTGTTGTTGATGAACACGCGCACGCCATCATCCACATCCGCCGTGAACACGTAGGTGCCGGCGATGGGGAAGTTCACCGCGCGTTGCCAGTCCGCCGAGAAGTTATCGGGGTTCACCTGCACTGCCGGCGAACCTGTGCCCCAGTCAAAGCTGATGAATGGGTCCGGCGCAAGCGGGTCAACGCTGATGTCATCGCGCTTCAACACGATCGGACCGCCGCGGTTCGGGTCGTTGTAGTAGCGGCCCACCCAGCCGGCATAGAACACCCGCCACGAAAGCGCCAGCCGCGCAGTGCTGCCCGACTTGTAATATTCCACGCGCAACGAGTGCGGGCCGGCGGTCAGGGGCCGGCTTACCGTCACCGTGCGCAGGCTGCCGTTGAACCACTGGTCCAGCACCATCTGGCCATCGATGAAAAAGCGCGCGCCGCCATCCACCTGCAATGTGAATTGGAAGTTGTCGGTGGAGGGGAAGTTCTCGTTGCGCGTGAACACCGCCGACCAGTTGTTGCGCGGCACGCCTGGGCCGGGGCTGTTCGTGCCCCAGTTCACGCTCAAGTTGTTCAGGTTCTGCTCGAAGACCGGCGAGCCGCTCAAATCCTGATTGGCGAAGTATTGTCCGAACCAGATGCCCTGTGCGTTCGGATCGGGCGAGGGTGTAACGACGATGGACGTGACGCCAGGCGTGGCCGGACATGGCGGCGGCAGTGTCGGCACCGGCAGCGGCTGGCTGATGGTGTTGTTTTCGCGGTTGCTCTCCAGTATCTGGCCGGCAGGGTCGATGATGACCGTGTTCGGGCCTGTGACATAGCCCGGCATCCACAATGTGGTGAACTGGCCTGGCGCAAGGCCATTCGACACGAATGTTTGCTGGTTGTTCACCTGCACGACAAACGGGCCGGCGGGCGCGGTGCCCGTGTTCAGGATATCCACGCGAATACCAAGTTGCGCGTTGGATGGCGAGCATGCGTTGCCTGTCTCCAACTCAATCCGCACGCCAGCGATCACCAAATCAGGCAGCGGGCCGGTCGGCGGCGGTGTGGGCAGGTTGGGTTGCACCACCGGCGTGGGCGTCGCCGCCTCACCCGACACGATGAACGGGGTGAACTGGGTAAAGCCGCTGGCTGCGCCGCGCGCGACCAGCACAAATTGGCCCGTTTGCGCGGGCGCAATCAAGCCATCCTTGACGAACACGCCGTCCGCGCCGGCCATCGCGTCACCTAGTCGCGTGAACTGGTTGAATGGCGCATCCGTCGATGGACCAACAAAGATTTCCACGGCCTCGTTCGGTTGGAAATTGCTGCCGCGGACGCTGAATGGCGAACCTGGAAACACTGCGCCGGCCAGTTCGATGCGCGCGCTGCTCTGCGGCGCAATGGTCGGATCAGGGTTCACGCGGTTGTTGAGGCCTTCACCCAGCAGCAGGCCGGCGATGGTGCAACACGCAATCAAGGCCAGCACCGTGCCGATGCCGGCCCAGATATAGCGCGATGGCGATGGAGCATCGAGCGATTCTTCCGTGGTGACTGGTGAAGATGTGGTGATTGGATCGTGATCTTCGCTCATGGGTTCTCCATTCGGCTAAGATTATAGGCGCGGCCTTGCGATTGCATTTTGCAGGCCAGCACACCATGACAGCACCCCTCTACGATTCCTTTGCTCACGTCTACGATTTGCAACACCGCACCTTTCTGGATGATGTGCCGATGTACGTGCAACTGGCGCGCGAACACGCGGCGCAGTCGGCCATCCTGGAATTGGGCGCCGGCACGGGCCGCGTGCTAATCCCGCTGGTTGAAGCCGGCTTTCGCGTGGTGGGCGTCGATGAGTCGGCGCAGATGTTGCACTTGGCCGCAGACAACCTGCGCAGGTCGCCGCGCGCGCCGGCAAAGCCCTGGTCGCTGGTGCAGGCCGATGCGCGCTCGCTGCAGCTCGACGAAAAATTCAATCTGGCGTTCATCGCGCTAAACACATTTCTGCACAACACCACGCGCGACGACCAACTGGCGACGCTGGCTTCCGCGCGCCGGCATCTGAACGCCGGCGGCCTGCTGATCGTCGACCTGCCCCCGAACGATGAGCTGGTTTTTCAACCTGACGACGGCGCGTTCCAGTTCGAGGCTAGCATGATCGACCCGGCCACGCAGGCACAAATCAACAAGTATGTCGCCAGCCGCGTATTCTGGGCGACGCAGGAGCAGGAGCTAACCTATCGCATTGAGCGCCGGCAGGGTGACGCGATGAACGAACTGGACGAGCAGATCGTGTCGTTCCGGCTGCGGCACGTGTTCAAGCACGAGATGGAATTGCTGCTGCTGCAAAGCGGTTTTGCTGCGCCGGCGTGGTTTGGCGATTACGATCGCTCGCCGTATGTCGAAGGCAGCACCCGCATGATCGCCATTGCAAGCGCGAAATGAGCGCGGTCACCCATTCAGTCCACTCTCACAAAAAAAAGCTATGCTGGCGCAACCGCCGACATGCCGCTAAGAACAAAACTCACCATCTGGTACACCGCAGTGCTGGCGCTGGTGTTAGCACTTTTCAGCGTCGGCGTATATGGCATCGTCAGCACGCTGATGGTGCAGCAGGTCGATTCACGGCTGGAGCAAGCCATCAACGCGGTGCCATCGCTGGCCTTCAGCTTCAAGCCAAAGCTGGTGGAGAGCACTTCCGGCAAGCAGGTCGTATCCTTTCCCAACCTCGACGCCTTTCGCGCTTCAGAAGTGTATGTGCAGGTCATCAGCTCCACCGGCGAGTTGCTCGGCGTCTCGCCCAATCTTGTCAACGCGCCCTTTGTCGATCAACTCGACCCCGACGCCTTCACCACGATGACTGCGCCAGGGTATACGGCGTTCAACGAGCAGATCTATCGCGAAGTGCAACACCAGAACGTGCCGCCCATTCGTGTGCTGACGCGCCCCATCGCCACGCGCGAGGGCAGATTGATCGCCCTGGTGCAGGTCGGCACATCGCTGGAGAGCTTGAAGACAGCGCAGCGATTCTTGCTCATCACCCTCGCCGGCCTCGGCACGCTGGGCGTCATTTTCTCGGCGCTCATCGGCGCCATGCTTGCGCAGCGCGCGCTGCGGCCTGTCGAGCAGATCACACAGACAGCGATGGCGATCTATCGCGCTGAAAACCTCGACCAGCGCGTGACTGCGCCAAAATCAAATGATGAAGTCGGTCACCTCTCACAAGCCTTCAACGAGATGCTCGACCGGCTGCAACAACTGTTCACCGCCCAGCAGCGGCTGGTGGCCGACGTCTCGCATGAGATGCGCACGCCGCTGACTGTGATTCGCGGCAATGTCGATCTGATGCGCGCGTTCGGTTGCAGCGACGCTGAATCGCTGGATGCATTGACGCGCGAGAGCGACCGCATGACGCGGCTGGTGAACGATCTCCTGCTGCTTTCGCAGGCTGATTCTGGCGCATTAACCATGCAGTTTGTGCAGATGGATCTTGCGCCGCTGATAGCGGACATCGACCGCAGCGCGCAGGTGCTGGCCGGCGGTCGGCTCACCGTCGTCACTGCGTGTGAGGACGGGTTGACACTGCAGGCCGATCCCGATCGCTTGAAGCAGGTGCTGCTCAACCTCGTCGACAACGCCATCAAGCACACGCCCGACGCCGGCACCGTGCGCGTGGATGCAACGCGCAGTTACAACAACTTCATCCGCATCACGGTGAGCGATACCGGCATCGGCATCCCGATCAAAGACCTGCCGTTTGTATTCGAGCGTTTCTATCGCGTGGACAAATCGCGCTCACGCGCGAATGGCGGCGCCGGCCTCGGCTTGTCCATCGCGTCGTCCATCGTGCAGGCGCACAACGGCCGCATGGTGGTCTCAAGCAAGCCTGGCGCCGGCACGACGTTCGATGTATATCTGCCGGCGCAGCAGCCAAACAGCATGCCGCCAATCAGCAGCACGCCGGCTAACGCCTCGCACTGAGTGCCGCGCTCATCTGCTCCAGCGCCTGCAGCATCTGTTTGCGCGGGCAACCGAAGTTGAAACGCACAAAGCCCTCGCCGCCCGCGCCGAAGCCAGCGCCATCATTCAACGCCACGCGCGCCTGCTTCAAAAAGAATGTGCTGGCGTTGCCGTCGATGCCGGCATTGCGGCAATCCAGCCAACCGAGGTACGCGGCCTGCGGAACAGTGGCGCGGATCGCCGGCATGTGATCGTCAATGAATGCCAACATCGCAGCGCGGTTTGCGCTCAGATAACCGCGCAATTCATCGAGCCATTCGTCACATTGCGTAAACGCGGCTTCGGCGGCAGCCAATCCAAAGGCATTCACGTGCGGGATGATGCCGTTCTCGGCATTCATCAGAAGGCGCTTCAATGCCGGATTCTGCACCACCGCAAAGCTGCACCCCAGCCCCGGCACATTGAAGGTCTTGCTCGGCGCCATCAGTGTGATGCAGCGTTGCGCAATCTCCGGCGACAAGCTGCCAAATGGCGCATGCTTTGCGCCATCCAGCGTCACGTCGGCCCAAATCTCATCCGACACAATCACCGCATCATGCTTCGCGCACAGCTCCGCCAGTTTTGTCATCTCGTCACACGTCCACTCGCGGCCAATCGGGTTGTGCGGATGACACATCAACAACAGGCTGGTGCGGCTGGTAAATGCGCGCTCGAGGGCGTCAAAGTCGATGGTGTACTCGATGCGGCCATCGCGCAACGATTCGCTCAGTTGCACCTTGCGCGCGGCCATGCCGTTGTTTCCCGGCGCAGTGAGGAAGGGTGGATACACCGGTGGCAGCACGATAGCCTCATCGCCTATGCGGCCAAACGCGCGGCACATCAGGTTCAATCCGCTGACAAGCCCCGGCAGAAAGACAATCTCATCGGGTTGCACATGCCAACCATGCCGGCGCAACAACCACGCGCAAACCGCCTCGCGCAACGACTTCGATGGCATCTCGTAACCATATACGCCAAACGCGGCGCGCGCGCTCACCGCGCGGATGATCGGCTCTGCCGACTTGAAATCCATATCTGCCACCCACATGGGCAGCACATCCTGATCAAAGTAATTCCACTTCAGACAATTGCCGGCGCTGCGATCGACGAATTCATCAAACCGGCTGTTCACTTCGCTTGTCACGATGATTGCTCCATTTTTCACCGCGGCGAACACCGGAGTGGCTGGCGCTGCAACACGTGGCGCGCCGATGAGGCCTGTCTCTTCGTGTCTCTGCGGTGAAATGAAATGATGGCTATTGTATGAAAGCGCCGGAAAAATGAGGAAGGCGGCCCATCAGAGCCGCCTCTCTATATCATGTGATCCAACAAAGCGTCAGACCGCGTCCTTCAATTGCTTCAGCACGCGCGCGCGCACGACATTGCGCGCCGGCTTTGCCGCGATCTTGATCTTCTCGCCAGTGAAGGGATTCACCCCATCACGCGCCTTCGTGGCCGGCTTCTTGGTTACGGACAGCTTCAACATGCCAGGCAACGTGATCTGGCCCGGCCCCTTCTTGCCCAATTCCTTCTGCACAGTTTCGCTCAGCGCACCCAGCACGCTGTTCACCTGCGCCTTGGTCAGGCCGGTCTTCTCAGCCAGCGCAGCTGTCAACTGCGATTTGTTTAGTGCCTTCTTGCCGTTTGCCATGTTTTTCTCCTTGTATCTTGGTCTTAAGCCATTATTAACTCATACGAATGGCTATCGCGCAAGGGCAAAAATGCCCGAAAAATGGCTGCGCGAGGGGCATCGCATGGAGACGATATCAAGTGATTTCACGTTGCTGGGCATCGCGCTCGCCGGCGCAACAGCCGGCTGTTTGCTCGCGTTGCTGCCAGGATTGCATGTGTATTCGTTCGCTGCGCTAGCGTTGTTGATGGCGCCACAACAGCTTGACGCGCTCGCATTTGCGTTCATGGGCGCGCTGGTGGGTTGGGCTACGGTGAATGTGGCGCCGGCGGTTTTTCTGCGCACCACCGACGACGCGCAGGCAATGGCAGTGCTGCCAGCCACGCGCTATCTGTTGCAAGGGCGCGGCGCAGAGGCAGCCTTGCTCATCGGCGCCGGCAGCCTGTGCGCCATGCTCGCGCTGGTCATCGTCGCGCCGGCGCTCGATATGATCGTTCGGCCGCTGCGCACGATCCTGCAACCCCACCTTGGCTGGATGCTGCTCGCCATCATCGTCTTCTTGCTGATGGGCGAGTGGCCGCGCCACAACGATCTAGCCGGCACACCACTGCGGCGGCTGCGCTCGGCGTGGGTGTATCTGGGCGCGGGATTGCTCGCATTTGGGTTGAGCGGCCTGCTCGGCATCGCGTTGTTCCACCGCAACCCCGTGCCACTGAACAGCGCGTTCCAGGGCATGATGCCGGCGTTTACCGGCCTCTTCGCAGCACCGGCGCTGTTGCAGTTACTTTTCAGCCGCGGCCGCGCACCGGCGCAAGTGTCATACACGCTGAACGGGTTGCCGCCACAATTGCTCTTGCGCGGCGCGGCGACCGGGACTGCCGGCGGCCTCTTCAGCATGCTGCTGCCGGTGGTCACAGGCGGCATTGGCGGCTTGCTGGCCGGTCATGCCACTGCTCAGCGTGATGAGCGCGCCTTCATGATCTCACTTGGCGCATCGAAGTCAGCTTATTACATCGGCAGCCTGCTGCTCCTGTTCTTGCCTGGCGTCACGGCTGCGCGCGGCGGCATGGCCGCGATGATCGGCAGTGCCTATGTGCCGTATGGCTGGCACAATTACTGGCTGGCCGTGGCGGCAGTGGGAGTGTGTGGCGCGCTGGCGTTTGCATTCTTGGGACTGGTGGTGCAGTTGGCGTCACGACACGTGCATCGCCTGCGGGTGCAATGGGTTGCAGCCGCTTCACTGATCATCGTGTGTGGGCTGGTGGCGCTGTTTACGGGGTTGGCCGGCCTGGCAGTAACAGCCGTGGCAACCGGTATCGGTCTGATTCCACTGGTTGTTGGTGGGCGACGCCTAAATTGTCTGGGGGTCTTGCTTGTGCCAGTGACGTTGAATGTGACTGGGTTGGGGCCGGCAGTCGCCAGCTGGTTGGGGCTGGCTTAGCGTCAACATCCATTTCTACTGACATTCTCATTCATCATTGCTATGCTGTGGAAGAGACATGACAAAGGCAATTTTTGAAGGATTGGTGGTGGACGAGAACGACAAGCCGGCAGAAGTGATCTATGTCGGTGCAGAGCCGACCTACGCGATCGATGAGGACGGCTTCAAATATCACATCGACGCGCGCAAAGTGGATGAGCAAGTGCTGGCAGAGTTCGAGGGCCATGTGAAGGAGAATGAATCTTTGATCAGCGAGAGCGTGATGAAGCTGATGGGCAAAGACGATATTTTCACCAAAGCGGCGGTGGCAAGCAACGTGCGCAATTTCGAGAAGACCTATCCGCAACTCTTCGAAAATGGCATTCCCGAGGGCGCACGCCAATATCTCGGGATGCTGGGGTTCCGCGTCATTATTAACAGACATGGCGATATCGTTGGCATCAATATGCCGGCCACAACCGACGATGATCAACAATAAAAAAAGGTCGGGCTGCGTGAAGCCCGACCCTTTGCCTTGGATCGCAGTCATTATGGTGATACAACATCGCTAGCGTGGTCCTGGCATGATGTCGCCGGCTGTTCTGGCGAGTTTGCCACGTGGCGGTGGCATGATATCGCCGGCATGAGCTGATTGCGCCACAAACGCAAACATGCCGGCCATCAGCGCAACAATCGCGATACATCGCGCAATGATCATTCCAAATTTCATCGTTTTTTCTCCTTCTAGAACGTTATTTGACGATTTATCGTCTATACAGCCTAGAGAGCAGATTAGCAAAATACGCGCAACATACCTGCCTCAATCGACTGAAATACATGCCGTGACTAAGTCCTACTTATTGACCGTATACAACACAACAAAACCTGAATACACTTGCCATCAGATTAGAAATGACTTGGGGTGAATTTCTATGGGGAACACATTCATTCAGCAGCTTGAGCAACAGGTAGCATCACTTCAGGCTGCACCGGCTTCATCGACCCAACTTGTCGACGCCTTGAATGAATTGGCCCACGCATATTATTCGCTGGATATTCACAAGGGTCTGGACACAGCCGGTGCGGCTTGCCAGTTGGCGCGCCACTTACTCTACCCTCAGGGCGAAGCCGACAGCCTTATCAACCTCAGCTGGTTACTCATCCAAGATGGCAAGCTTGATTCGGCATATGTGCAAGCTGAGCATGCCCTTTTCATTGCAAACCAACTGGGCGACAAGCACCGGCAGGTTCAATCCACCCACATGCTTGCGGTTATTCATTACGAAGCCGGCAATTATCAGAAAGCTGAGTCGTTTTGGCTGGATTTGCTAGCGAAGGCGCGCGAGGCCGGCGACCGTCGCCGCCAAGCCGACTACCTCACTGCGCTCGGTATCCTGCATCAAGAGCAATCTAATCTCGCTCTCGCCTACGACCATAAGCGTCTAGCGCACGAGATTTATGTCGAATTAGACGACCCCAATCAGGTTATCTCGCTAAACAACTTGGCATACCTGTTGACCAGAATGGGGCAACATGACAAGGCCCTGATGCTGGCAAGCGAAGCATTGCGCCGCTGTTCAATCGAAAGCCAATCCTGGCGCAGCATGATTCTCCACACATTGGGTTTGATCCATTTGCACCAGCAAAGCTATGAAGAAGCGCGCCGGCTGTTCGACAGCAGCATAACCCTCTCCCTGCACCTGAACAAGCAGCAAGCCATTCGCTCACTCATCGATCTGGCAAAGTTGGAGTGGGAATGCCACAACCGCCCAGATGCGTGCAACGCCCTGACACAAGCGCTCGAAATAGCAGATGAGATCAAGTCGATCAAGCTGCAAGGGCAGGCGCATCAATGCCTGTATCGTTATTACCTGCAGATGAAGGCGTACGCGGCAGCTTCCCGCCACCATGAACAATCACTAGCTTGCGATCATGCGTTAGGTTGCAAGCGCATGGAAAAACAGGTGCAGATCATGCGCGCAAATGCCACCGTGCTGAACGCGAAATCAGGATGGTCACATGACAGCCGGCTGTGGCTGCGTGCCGCTTGAACCAGCCGGCTTGGTGGATGATCGCGCTCGCCGCACCGCCAGCACCAACACCGCCACATAAGCCAGCAGCGCCAGCGCGTTGAGCATTCCGCCCCACCGGCGCATCTCCACATTTACCACTACATCGCCCAGCACGCGCAAGACCAGCGAGCCGTGCATCAGCACGAGCGGCAGGTAGAACAGGCGCGTCATCGCCACCGGCACACCCATCACCGCCGGCACGATGATCGGCGCATGGCCGAAGATCATGCTGAATACAAAGCCAACGAACACCGCGTGCAGCATGGCATCGTAGAGCAGGCCGCTGGCCGCGGCGCCGATCACAACCATCAACACACCGCCGACAAGCAGCCACGCATGACCAAGCAACAGGCTCAGACCCGCAAACTGGGGCAACCCCTGGGTGCGCACGGTCTTGCGTGCAATGTCGTAACGCAGGAGCCACAACGCCATGCCGATCAGCGTGAGGCCGAACAGTCGCACGCCCCATTCAGGCAGCGCCGTCGCTACGACCACGCCGATACCCATTGCGATGGATGCAATGGCAAACAGACGCAGGTCACTCGCGCTGAGCCGTTGCACACGGCCCAACTCCTGCCGTTCGCCGGCGATGGTAAACACTAGAAAACCCATCCACCACGGGAAGACGCGATACAGCGGCAGACCCAGCAGCCACAGCAGATTGCCAGCCAGCAGCAGCCATGCGCCGGCAGTCATCACTTTTGTATAGAGCGCCGGATGCACCCTGATGATCGTCACATACACCAACGCCAGCACGGCGCTGGCGAGCGTGAACAAGAGTGCAGTCCATGTCAGTGGCAAGCCGGCGATCACAGTCAACACGCCCAGCGCCGAAAGCGCCGGTGCGGCATAGGGCCACACTTTTTGCAGGGCGACTGCGCGCTCCAGCCCCACCAATGCGCCCAGAACGCCGCACACCATCAGCGGCCCGTGCGCCAGCAACAAGTTGGTTGAGGTTTCTGGCAATTGCCAGCCGATGCGGGTAAGGCCAGCGCATAAGCCAGCCAGAAGCGCCAGCATCGCGCCGGCCATCAGAGCAATCCGCGCAACGCGGGTCTTGCCAGTTGCGCGCGATACGAGAGATTGGTTCATGTCGATTCTTTGTTGCCACGCTTTGGCGCCGGCGGAACAGGATATTCCACCACTGGCCGGATGCGCGGTCGGATATGCAGTGCAAATGACAAAACAGCCACGATCAGCAGCACGCCGGCGAGCGGGGCCATCCATGCCAACTTGTCAGGGTCGATAAGCCGGCTCAACGGTGGTTGCAGCGCAGCCAGCAACATGCCGGCGTTCAGCGCGAAATACATGACCCAGATTGGGCGCAAATCGCCACGATCGCGCGTTTTCACCAGGCGTGGCATGATCCACACCATCATGCCTGTGCTCAGTTGCACCAACCAGCCAAGCAGCAACATCCAGATATGCGTGAAGCGCAGCGACCAGATCGGCTCAAAGAAATTCAGCGCTTTGTTGGCAAGCAGCAGGCCGCCAATGGAATAACCGATGAGCATCCAAGCCAGCGACGAACGCAACATCCACATGCACACGCGCGGCATCACGCACCCCCCTTTGTCGGGCGCTTGCCTTCCGGCAAGGGTGTGATGCGCTCCTTCACGCGGGGCCACAACTGGAAGACCAGGCACCAGATGGCAATCACTTGCAGCAGGGCCGACACCGCCAGCATAACGGCAAAAACGGGGCTTGGAGTGATGGCATTCAGCGGCTCAGCAATCAAGCGCAACGCGAGGCCAATATTCAAGGCAACATAGGTCACCCAGCCCAGCGATTCATTGCCGCGTGGTTGGGCTTTGGTGAAGGGCGGGAACATCCACAACGCCACCCCACCGATCAACTGCGTGCCCCACCCCACCATGAGCAGGTGATACATGACCGGCTGCAATGCACTGATGCGCGCATCGATGTTAAAGCCCTGATTTAGAAGCATCAGCGCCAGGACGAAGATGGCGATGGCGAGCCATACCAATGCGGTGCGAATGAAGAAGCGTGCTTGCTGATACATGCCTTAATTATGCTGTGCCATACAGATGAATGCACAGAGGAGGCTATTGCGCAAGGCCGACCTGCTGGTCTGGCGCAAACACGATGGTGAAGGGGCGTCCGATTGCGCTCTCAGGGCAGAAGGTTTCGCACACGTCGCAATAGGTGCAATAATCTGGCCGCACGATCACAGCTTTGTCATTTATCAACACGACTGCCCGCACCGGGCACAGCACGACGCAGTTGCCGCAACCAGTGCATAGAACAGGATCGATGGCCGGAATAAGCCGGCAATTGTCCGGTTGCTCCTCACTCTGCATGATACGCACAGGATAGGCAGGATGTAATGAGGCTGATATGACATTAGTCACACAAATGAGTGCCGACCAGTTGAGGCATCAAGCGATTGAAGCCACCGGCAGCCCTCATCTCATTCATCTACAATCGCCACCCACACATATGGAGATGCCAAACGCCAGCCTGCTGCGGGCCTTTCCCCTCTTCGAAGAATTGCCTGATGAGGTGATTCAGATGTTGAACGGGATGGCGGTCACGCGCAACCATGCCGCCGGCACGATCATCCAACTCGAGGGCGACCCAGTCGAGGCAACCTATATCGTGCTAAAGGGGCAGGTCAAAATCCTGCGCTCGTCCTCATCGGGCCGCGAGCAAGTCATCCACATCGCCACACCAGGCCAGAACATCAATCTGGTGCCGGTGCTGGACTATGGCCCGAACCCTGCAACCGTGCAGGCGCTCACAAGTTGCATGTTGCTGTCATTCCCATGCGATCCGCTGCGCGCGTTGATCCGGCGCGAGCCGGCGCTGGCTGTCGCCATGTTGACCGACCTCGCAGCGCGGCAACGCCGGCTGGTTGGCCTGATCGATGAGTTGGCATTGCATACGGTGCAGGGCCGGCTGGCCAGTCTGCTGCTCACTCGCGCCGAAGCAGCCGAACGCGGCATTCCAATGCCGCCCATGACACAAGCTGACATGGCGAATCACCTCGGCACCGTGCGCGAGATGATCAGCCGCACCTTGAAAACGTTCGAGGGATTGGGGTTGATTGAGATGCGGCAAGGGACGATCGTGGTGAAAAATCGCAAGGGATTGGAAGAGAAGATCGAAGGCTGATGCAAATCATCAAAGCCAACCCATCGGGCTGCAAGGCATCGCCGCTCCAAGTGCAGCCTTCAATCAACACCTTCATCGGTGCTTGTTCTGCATCGCGCGCTCATACGCCTTCACATATTCCGCCGTGCTGCGCTCCCACGAAAAGTCCTGCGCCATCGCCACGCGAATCATCTTCTGTATGTGCTGTGGCCGGTCGTAATAGGTGCTGACGGCCCAGCCGGCGGCATAGTAAATCGCGTGCGGGCTGGCCTCGTAGAATTTGAAGCCAGTGCCGGCGCCAGTCGCCTCGTCATATTGCTGCACGGTGTCATCCAAGCCGCCGGTGGCGCGCACGATGGGCAGCGTGCCATAGCGCAGTGAATACATCTGGTTCAGACCGCATGGCTCGAAGATCGACGGCATGATGAAAAAATCCGCGCCGGCCTCGATCCAGTGCGCCAACTCATCACTGTAGCCGATGTAGCTGCCGATGCGACCAGGGAAGCGCGCTGGCAAACCGCCATAGAACTGCTCCAGCGCTTTGTCGCCGCTGCCCAGCACCACGAACTGCACCTGCATGTTGCTCACAATGCTCTCGATGCATGCAGCAAGCAGGTCAAGCCCCTTTTGATCGACAAGCCGGCTGACCACGCCAATGACCGGCACATTCGGATCAACGTTCAGGCCAAATCGTTTTTGCAACTCACGCTTGCAAATAGCCTTGCCGGACAAATCATCGGCCGAGTAAGTCGCTGGAATTCCCTGGTCGGTTTCGGGGTTCCACTGCGTGTAATCGCAGCCGTTGAGGATGCCAATATAGTCATCGCCTTTGTTGTTGAGATAGGGCGCCATGCCATAGCCCAGTGCCGGCGTGCGCGTCTCGCGCGCATAGTTCGGGCTGACCGTGTTCACCATGTCGGCATACACGATGCCACCTTTCAGGAAATTCAGCGCGCCGTTGTCCTCAAATTTGTCTTGTGTGAAATTACCCCATTGCAAGCCGAGATAGTTCAGGTGACCGGCGGGATATTTGCCCTGGTATGCAATATTGTGAATGGTGAGCAGGCTGGCTGCATTGCCGAGCGTGGAATCATTCCAATCCCAAATTTTTAGATACGCCGGCGCGAGCGCGGTGTGCCAATCATGCGCGTGAACGATATCCGGCTTGAAGCCCGTATCCTTGCAAAATTGAAACGCCGCCCGCGTGAGGAAGCCAAATCGGCGCGGATTGTCGAGATAGTCATTGAAGTTCGCATCGTGATACAGGCCGCTGCGGCCAAAGTAGCCGTCATGTTCGATGAAATAGATCGCTATGCCGTCGCGCTCGACGCGATGCACGGCGCACCACTCCTGACGGTCGCCCATCCACACCCCCATTGGCCCATGCGCCCACTCAATGCCGTAGCGCGCCGTGTTGATCGAAGCATATTTGGGGATGACGACGATGACCTCATGACCCAACGCCTTGAGATATTTCGGCAGCGCGCCGACCACGTCGGCCAGCCCGCCGGTCTTTGCAAACGGCACACATTCGGAGGCAATAAAGAGGATGTTCATGGTGAGTTGTTGTCAGGTTACCGGATGCCTATGATTTAGGCGGCGGCTGCAACAACTCCAGCGTGATGCCGTTGCAGTCGGTCAGGTAGATGGCGTAACCGCCTTTGTTCACGCCCTGCTCAATCGCCACTGGCGCATCCGCCTTGAAATGCACGCCGAGCGCCTTCATTCGCGCAAACTCTTTGAA
The DNA here is from genome assembly GCA_039810125.1 of Thermoflexales bacterium. Classification (GTDB taxonomy): domain Bacteria; phylum Chloroflexota; class Anaerolineae; order J036; family Brachytrichaceae; genus JBDHWI01. The sequence goes on from JBDHWI010000027.1 coordinate 18,796, forward strand.
GATGTCATCGACGATGAAGGCCCAATGCCCGTTGCCATTGTGATAAGTTGACAGGTCAACATCGTCCTTGCCCTCAGGCTGGATGTATTCAACCAGTTCGATATGATGGTTGGCGCGCTCAGCAAGGGGCTGGCCTGGCACATGCAACTGCGCAATGCGCAGATGCGCGCCCTCGAAGCCGACCAGCTTGGCCGTGTATGCGTTGTGCTGCTCCTGCCCGCGAAAGTATTGCAGTCCCAGCACTTCGGTGTACCACTTCACCGACGCTTCGAGATTTTTGACGGTGAACGAGACGTGAAAGATGCCCTGGATCATGCGCTTCACCCGCCCTTCATCAATTTCAATGCGCCGGCGACGATGGCCGGCGGCTGCGGCAGCACCTGCTCTTCCAGCGACTTTGCAGAGTGAATTGGCAGATCCATGCCGGCCACGCGCATGATCGGCGCATCCAACTCGTCGAAGGCGCGCTCCATCACCCGCATCGCCACCTCTGCGCCAATGCCGCAAGCCGCGTGGGACTCGTGCGTAATGAGAAGGCGATGCGTCTTCTTCAACGACGCAATCACCGTGTCGATATCCATCGGCACGGTGCAGCGCAGATCCACCACCTCAGCACTGATGCCGTGATCTTTCTGCAAGGTCTCAGCGGCTTCGAGCGCAAACAACAACTGGCGCGAATAGCTCACGATCGTCAGGTCGCTGCCGGCGCGCTTCACATCGGCCTTACCGAGCGGCACCAGATGCTCACCCTCCGGCACATCGCCCTTGGTGTTGTAGAGCAACTTGTGCTCAATAAACATCACCGGGTTCGGATCGCGCAGCGCACTCTTCAGCAACCCCTTGGCGTCCGCCGGCGTCGCCGGCAACACCACCTTGAAGCCAGGCAGATGGGTGAACAGCGTCTCAAAGCTCTGCGAGTGTTGCGCGCCGTTGCCACGCCCGCCACCTTGCTGCGAGCGGATCATCAGCGGCATCTGCACGCGCCCGCCACTCATGCTGCGCAGCTTGGCGGCCTGGTTCCAAATCTGGTCGGCGCACACCAGCGCGAAATCCATAAACATCAACTCGGCGACCGGGCGCTTGCCTGTCATCGCCATGCCCACGCTGAGGCCGACGAAGCCGGCTTCACTGATCGGCGTGTCCTTCACGCGCTTGTCGCCAAATTTGTGAATCAAGCCTTCGGTGACGCGGAACACGCCGCCATAGTTGCCAATATCTTCGCCCAGCAAAATGATGTTGGGGTCGCGCTCCATCTCCTCGGTGAGCGCCTCGCGCAGGGCCTGGGTATAGGTCAGTTCTCGCATGATAAGTCGTCAATGCATGCGTAAACGTCGATGCCGGCGTCTACGACGACGATTGTGCTAAAGCCAAAAATCCGTATGCACTTCCTCGGGATCGGGATAGGGCGATTCCTTGGCAAACTTCACTGCGCCGGCAATCTTCGCTTCCACCCGCGCATGAATCGCATCCAGGTCGGCCTGGCTCAGCTTCTCATTGGCGATGAGATGCTCTGCCAACCGCTTGATCGGGTCACGTTGCCGCCACTGCGCAACCTCTTCCTTGGTGCGATACGTTTCACTATCACCGATCATGTGGCCAAGCAGGCGATAGGTGTGCGCCTCGATGAACGTCGGCCCTTTGCCGTCGCGCGCAAACTTCGCGGCTTTCTTGACCGTGTCATACACCGCGCATACATCATTGCCATCCACCACCATGCTGCGCATGTTGTAGCCCTTGGCGCGGTCGGCAATCTGTTTCAAGGGATTCGACATGGCGAGCGGCGTCATCTCGGCATACAGATTGTTTTCACACAGCAAAATCAGCGGCAGATTCCATAGTTGCGCTAGGTTCAGCGCCTCGTGAAATGCGCCCTGGTTGATCGCGCCATCGCCAAAGAAAGTCAGCGCGACGCGGCCATCGCCGTCGAGCTGCGCGCTGAAGGCGGCGCCGGCCGCAATCGGCACGCCGCCGGCCACGATGGCGTTCTCACCCAGCAGGCCAATGCTTGGATCGGTCCAGTGCATCGAGCCGCCCTTACCCTTGCTGATGCCGGTTTTGCGATTGAGCATCTCGGCCATCGCTGCATTCACATCGATGCCCTTCGCGATGCACGCACCGTGGCCACGATAGGTGCAGGTCATGTAGTCGTCGGGGTTAATGGCAAAACACGCTCCGACGGCGGTGGCTTCCTGTCCCACGCAGGGATGCAGTGAGCCGCGAATTTCCTTCTCCATGTAAAGCTGTACGCACGCCTCTTCGAAGGCGCGAATCAGATTCATGCGCTCATACATGGAGAGCAGTAGATCTTTTGATGGTGTCATAGCTTGATTCAGAAAACGAGTTGCTACGTGGAGATTGTAAACAAAAGCGCATAGAAGGGCATCCGCGCATGGCCGTTGTCAATGATTGTCGATCCGTTCTCCTGCGGGCCTGGGACGTGTGATGAAATCCTGCCGGCTTGATGGACAAGCAAGTCACGGCCAGTGCAACAGACGCTGCACATTGCCGCCCAGCACCTTATCGACATCGGCCTGGGGCCAGTGCGATAGTTGCGCGCGAATGGCCGCCGGCGGCTCCCCACCCCACGCCAGCCGATCTGGCCCAAACACATCGGCCAGTTGCCGTATGAAGCGCGCCGCGCTCATATACATCGGCGCGTCATCTGCAACATACTTGATGCCCGACAGCTTCATTGTCACGTTCGGCAATTCGGCCAGCGCCAACACGTCTGCAAATTCGGGGATGGTGCCAAATTGTGGCTCACCGAGGTGGTCGATCAGCACCGGCGTGCTGGGGAATGTCTCGATCAAGCGGCGCGCATCATTCGCGTAGTTCGGACCGATGTGCAGTTCGACGATCAAGTCCAATTCAGCGGCCTTGGACCACAGCGCGCGAACGCCGGCATCGTTGAAGCTGCGCAGATACATTTCCTTGCCGCGATGCGCGTGAAAGCGCGTGGCGACGATGCGCGGCTCCTGCCTGAGCAACGCCTCAAGCTTCGCCGGCGCCGCCGGGTCAGAGGGATAGAACAGCGACGTCGCGCGCAATCGATCTGGTTCACGCCTCAGCGCATCCAACACCAGCGAGTGGTCATCGCCATACGGCTCGGGCTGCACCACCACTGCGCGGTCGATGCCAAGCGCGGCCATGCGTTGCAAGCAATTCGCCAGCGGATCGGCGTGCGTATTTTGCGGAATATAGGTCGCGCGCGGGTGCCACGGATAGCGCTGCGCGTCGCTGCTGAACAGGTGATGAATCCACTCGATGATCATGTCTTTACTGCGCCGGCGCCGATGCCGGCCACTACGAAGCGCTGCGAGAGGTAATACAACAGCATGATCGGCACGGCGGCCATCACTGCGCCGGCCATGATCAGGCCCCAACGGAACACGTCGCCGGTGATGAGGTATTGCAGCGCAACAGGGATCGTGCGCAGGTCTTTCGACGTGATGAAGATCATCGCCAGCAGCAACTCATTCCATGCCCCAGTGAAGGTGAACACGCTGACTGCCACGATGCCCGGCGCAATAACTGGCAGCAAAATACGAAAGAGTGACACCAGCCGCGTCGCGCCATCCACCATTGCCGCCTCTTCCAGGTCAACCGGCACGCCGCGAAAGAACCCCATCAACAGCCAGGTGCTGAGCGGCGCGGCAAACGTGAGGTAGGTGAAGATCAGGCCGTGCAGCGTGTTGCCTAGTTGCAGGCGGTTGATGATGACGGCAAGCGGAATGAACAGCAGCGCCGCCGGCGTGAGATATGAGAATAGGATCAGCCGGCCCACCCAACTGCGCCCGCGATACTGCAATCGCGTCAGGCTGTACGCTGCCAGCGTGCTGATGAACACCGACACCACCGTGGCCGCCGTAGCCACGATCAGGCTGTTGCGGATGTTGAGCAGGAAATCCTGCTTTGTAATCAGGTCGGTGTAATTTTTGAGTGTAGGGTTGACCGGCAGCAGCGATGGCACGCGATAGATGTCGCGCGGCAGTTTGAGCGACACCGTGACCATGTAGTAGATCGGAAACACGATCACGATGGCCAGCAGCAACAGGCAGGCGTACGCAAAGATTTTCTGGCCGGCGGTAAGTTTGTTCAACATCAGGTCAAATCACTGGCATCCGACTGGTTCCCAATCGCTAATCCCTCTCCAGAACCTTCACACCCACAAACGCCATGATGGCAAAGATGGGCAGAAGCGTCACCGACACCGCCGCAGCCTCGCCGATGCGCATCGTTTGCATGCCGAAGTAGGCCAGCACAGGGAAGGTCATCGTCGCATCCGACGGGCCGCCCTGCGTGATCAGCCATACATTTTCAAAGCCGTTGGTTGTCCAGATAGTGGAGAGCAACACAACAACCAGCACCACCGGCAGGATGGCCGGAATGGTGATGTGACGGAAGCGCTGCCAGGCATTTGCGCCATCGATAGCCGCCGCCTCATACAACTCCTGCGACACGCTCTGCAACGCCGCCAGAAACGAAATCACCCAGAATGGAAAGCCGCGCCAGAATGTCGCGAAGATCACGCTGGGCATGGCGAGGTCCTTGCTCAGGAAATCGATCTTGCCAAAGCCAAGGCCAACCGAGATCAGATTGAATGCGCCACCCTGCGGAGCGTATAGCAGTTGCCAGGTGAGGTACGCCACGAACGCCGGCATCGCCCACGGCAAAAGCACCATCCCGCGCCACAACTTGCGCCCGCGAATGGCCTGGTTCAGCAGAATGGCAATGCTCAGGCCCAGCACCAGCTTCAGCAACTGCACCCAGAACACCAGCACAATCGTGTTGATGATCGACTTCTGAAAACTTGGCACCTTTGACAGATAGATGAAGTTGGCCAGCCCGATGAAATTGCCCTCTGTGCCGACCTCACGATCGGTGAAGCTGATGGCTACGCCGAAGATGAATGGATACACCACCAGCACCAACAGACAGAGGATGATTGGCGCGACAAGCGCATATCCCAGCAGGCTGTTGCGCCGGCGGAGCGTGATGCGCGGCTTTTTAGCGCTTGCGCGGGTCGAAAGTGCGGCAGGTTCGGCCATCGATTAGATGTCAGGCATCGGGAATCAGGATTCTGGCCCCGACGCCTGACACACCTTTTGTTACTTGTACTTGTCGTAGATCAACTGGCACGCAGCCTGCGTTTCCTTGACTGCATCGTCGATGCTCAAGTTGTCGACCACCACGCGCTGGATCATCTTGGGAATCGGGAAGTTGCTGGTGAATTCGTTGAAGGCAGGGTTGTTGACATCAGGGAAAGCCGGCGCCGTGCCGTTCTGCGCCATATCGAGCAAACCCACGTGAATCACACTGTCCTTGAATACCGCGAAACCAAGTTGGTTCTTCAGCACCGGGCCATAGATGGCATTGGCGTAGTACTGCTGCATGAATTCAGGGTCAGCCAGATATGCCAACAGATCCTTGGCAAGTTCCTTCTTGTCGCTCTTCACCGGAATGGCGCGCACGTTTGGGCCGTAGGGTTGGAGCGTCATCTTGGGGCCGGCGGGCAGACCAGAGAACTTGCTGGCAGCCAGCAGATCAGGGTCATTTTCCCGCAGATTGAGATACACGCTACCGGGATTGGCGATGAATGCCGCCTCGCCGGCTTGAAATGCCTTGTTGTCGCCGGCGCCGTCCCAGGTGGTCGCGCCTGGTGGGAAAAGGCCCTTCTTGTACAGGCCGGTCACCCATTCCAGAAAGGTGCGCGTCTCGGGGCTATCGATGGTGCAATTCTTGCCTTCGTCATCAGCAATGCGGCCGCCGTACGTCTGCATGATGGTCTGCATCAGGTTGCCATCACCCACGTTCGAAAGCGCGAAGCCCATGCCAAATACCTTTGGCGGATCGTTCACCGCCTCAGCCATCTTGCCCAACTCTTCCCACGTCTTTGGCGCTTCGGTAAAGCCCTTCGCGCTGAGCAAGTCGTCGCGCCGGTTGATCAGGTTGCCGGACAGACCAAATGGGATGCCCCAGATATTGCCGCCGTACACTTTGGGGTCGACAGACGCTGCGGCGGAATCCAACCAGCCGCCATTGTCGTCGCCGATTTTCTTGAAGATGTCATCCAGCGGCTCGAGCTGGCCGTTCTTGGAGAGCGTCTGCATCAGGCCGGTGCCCATGTCGAGCGCATCAGGCATGGCGCCAGATTCCACCGCCGCCGAGACTTTGGCCACCGTCTCATTTTGATTGATCATCACCACGTCGACTTCGACGCCCTTCTCCTTGCCCCACTGCTTGATGCGATCCTCAAGCATTTTATTGGCGACGTCGGAGAAGATCAGGCCACCCCAGTAGGTGAAACGGCCCGGTGCAGGCGTGGGCGCCGGCGGGATGGGGGTGTTGGTTGGCGCGGCAGCTGCATCTGCCGTCGGTGCTGCGGTGGCTGCCGGGGCCTCTGTCGCCGCCGGCGCGCTTGTCGCCGCCGGCGCAGCTGGTGCGGCCGGCGGGGCGGTTGCACATGCAGCCAAGAGCAACGCTGCAACCATCGGCATCGCCAGCCATCGCATGCGCCGGCGTGCATTCTCGGAACGCTGTCGAACTTGCATTTCGTTTTCCTCCTGATAAATGGGAACCCCAACAGATGAAGATAGCTTCATCCAAAACGAGACGACAAGAGAGCGCTCTTCAGTTGATGATATGCAGCGCTGTGACAACCAATTTCTGCGATGTAGCTTCGATTTATAGGGGTTGATCGCGCGAAATGCAAATGGGCAAAGGCGGTCACTTTGCGTGTCCGTAGACGCCAGACCCAAAAAGGACATTGACAACTCTTCCCGAAGTCGCTAATATTTCGCCCCAAGTTAAAAACGTTCGTAGCACACTCTTATCCAGAGAGGTTGAGGGACCGGCCCGTTGAAACCTCGGCAACCTGTAACACAAGGTGCCAACTCCGGCAGCAAAAACTGGAAGATGAGAGCGCGCCAACAGCACAGCCTGTTATCGCCCTCTTGCCCAGTGATGCAAGGGGGCATTTTGTTTTTCCGAGTGTGCGTTTGAAAAAGCCCTGCAGGCAAAGGAGAACATGAGCAAGCCGAACGAAAACTGTGTCGATGGCATTCCACTGCCAATTGTGCGATTGAACCGCGTGGTGCTGGTGAGCGGCGTCGTCGTTGCATTCCTGTTGCAAGCGCCGATCATCATCGCAGCGCTGTTCGTGGTGATTGCGCCGGCGGCGATCTGGGGCCGGCGCGCCTCGCTGATCTACAAGCTCGGCAGCAAGGTATTTGCCAGGCAGAACGCAACTGCAGAGAAGGAAGACTTTCGCCTGCAGCGCTTCAACAACACGATCGCCGCGATCATGCTGGGCGGCGCGACAATTGCATTCCTGCTCAACGCATGGGCTATTGGCTGGGTCCTGTCGTTCGGCGTCGCAGCGGCGGCGTTGGTGGCGCTGCTCGGCTTTTGCGTCGGCTGCTTTTTGTACTACCAGTTTCGCCTGCAGCGCACGCGCCTGTTTGGCGCTGCCAAATCATGAGCGCCTATCAGCTCAGCACCCGCATCGTCCACGCCGGCGAGCGCACTCCAGGCGCGCAGGGCTTCACGCCCACCAGCGCGCCCATCCACACCAGCACCACGTTTCTGTATCCGTCGGCAGAGGCGCTGGATGAGGCGTTCGTCGCCGGCGGCGATCAGGTCACCTACTCCCGTTGGGGCAACCCCACGGTGCAATCACTCGAAGCGCTGATGGCCGATCTCGAAGGCGGTCGCGGCGCCATTGCCACCGGCTCCGGCATGTCGGCACTGTATGTGGCGCTGCTAGCTGCCGGCACCCCGCGCGGCGCAAGCGAGCCGCACCCGCGCCACATCCTCGCCTCGAGCGATCTGTATGGCACCACCGAAACCTTGCTGCGCGACTTCTTCAAGGCGCAGAATATCGGCGTGACACACATCGATATGAGCGACGTGAAGGTGGTGAAGGCAGCCATCGATGCGATTGAGCCGGATGTGGTGCTGCTGGAATCGCTTTCGAATCCGCTGCTGAAGTGGGCCGACGTGGAAGCCATCACTGCGCATGCGCACAAAGTCGACGCGCGCGTGATCGTGGATGCGACGCTGGCAACGCCGGCGCTCTTCCGCCCCATCGAACACGGCGCAGACCTGGTGGTGCATAGCGCGACGAAATACCTGAGCGGCCACGCCGATGCGATGGGCGGCATCGTGGTCGCGCGCGCCGGCCTCGTGCTGGACACCGCGCGCAAGTATGCGGTGCAGATTGGCACCGTGCTGGGGCCGTTTGAAGCGCGCCTGATCTCGCGCGGCATCCGCACGCTCGGCCTGCGCATGAGACAGCACTGCGCCAATGCAATGCGCGTGGCAAAGGCGCTGCAAGCGCAGCCGAAGATCGGGCGCGTGATCTACCCTGGGTTGCCGGATCACCCACAACACCTGCTGGCATCGCTGAACACGTGCGGGCAATTCAGCGGGATGGTGTCGTTCGAACTCGCCGAGGCGACGCGCGAGGCGGCGTTTGCATTCATGAACAGGTTGAATTTGATTTTGCCGGCAACCAGCCTGGGCGACATCTACTCGCTCATCACCTATCCGCCGCTGTCATCGCATCGCGAGCTAACTGCCGAGGAGCGCACCGCGCACGGCATCAGCGATGGGCTGCTGCGGCTATCGGTGGGAATCGAGGACGCCGGCGACATCATCGCCGACATCGAGCAGGCGCTGGGTTAGCGCTGTGATCCCCGCTTTCGCTCTCCAGCGCACGGAGCGAGATCATGGACATTCAGGCCGCCTCGCTCAAAATTCGCTTCGTTCGATCTCGATCAAGCGGATTACAATCCCTGCCCCATGTCGTCCGCCGGCGCTTCATTGCTCATTCGCCTCGCTCTGGGACTGTTGCTCAGCATATGCATCGGCACGCTGGCGCGCCGGCGCGGATCACTTGCGCCCAGCGGCGTGTGGGGCGCTATCATTACGGGCACGCTGATCTTCGGCTTTGGCGGCTGGGGCGCCGGCTTGCTGCTGATCGCCTTCTTCGTCTCATCATCGTTGCTCAGCCATTTCAAGCGGCGCGACGCGCGGAAGCAGCGTGCCGCACAGGCGTTTGACAAGGGCAGCCAACGCGACCTGTGGCAGGCGCTGGCAAACGCTGGCGCGGCAACCGGGCTGGCAGTGCTGGGGGGCATTGCAGCCATGCGCAACGATGCGCTGACGGCAGCAGTGCTGTTTGCCGGCATGGCCGGCGCGTTGGCCGCAGCCAACGCCGATACCTGGGCCACCGAGCTGGGTGTGCTGAGTAAAACGCCACCGCATTTGATCACGAATCTGCGCAAGTCGGTTGCGCCTGGCACGAGTGGCGGCATCACTGGCGCCGGCACACTGGCTGCCTTCGCCGGCGCAAGCCTTATCGCTGCGCTGCACTGCATGTTCACCCTGCTGGGCTGGAATGCGGTTGCAACGCCGGCAAACCCCGCGCTTTTGATTGCAGTGGCGCTGGGCGGAGTTGCCGGCGCGCTATTCGACAGCCTGCTTGGCGCGACGGTGCAGGCGATGTATTTCAGCGAAAAGCAAATGAAAGAGACAGAGAAGCCGCGTGAAAAAGACGGCAGTTCGAACAAACCCTTGCGCGGTTGGCGCTGGCTCACCAACGACTGGGTTAACGGCATCTCCACACTCTTCGGCGCAACCATCGTCATGGCGCTCACCCTGTTAACCAACGGCAAATGACAGACCACTTATTGCCACCTATCGATTAAGCATCATCAACCATCATGTCCATCCACACACCCGATTGGGTCAAGCACGCCATCTTCTACCAAATCTTTCCAGATCGCTTTGCCAGCAGCAATCAAGTCAAAAAACCAGACAACTTGGAGCCCTGGGATTCGAAGCCAACAATCTATGGTTTCAAGGGCGGCGATTTGCTCGGCATCGCCGAACATCTCGACTATCTGCAAGATCTCGGCATCAACGCGATCTATCTCAATCCGATCCTGCAATCGACCGCCAATCATCGCTATCACACGCAAGACTACTTCCGCGTCGATCCGATTTTGGGCGGCGACGATGCCTTCAGGAAGTTGCTCGACGCAGCGCATGCGAAGGGCATGCGCGTCATCATCGATGGCGTGTTCAACCACGCCAGCCGCGGCTTCTACCAGTTCAATCATGCGCTGGAAAATGGCGCCAATTCGCCGTATCTGGACTGGTTTCACATTCATGGGTTTCCGCTGCATGCCTACGAAGGCAAGCACAACTACGACGCCTGGTGGGGCAACCCGGCGCTGCCGAAATTGAACACCGACACGCCGGCGGTGCGCGAATTCATCTTCGATGTCGCCGAACACTGGATCAAGTTCGGTTGTGATGGCTGGCGGCTGGATGTGCCGGCGGAGATCGACGATGACAACTTCTGGCGCACATTTCGCCGGCGCGTGAAAGCCATCAATCCAGATGCCTACATCGTCGGCGAAATCTGGCACGAGGCGCAGCGCTGGCTGCAAGGCGACCAGTTCGACGCAGTGATGAATTACATGTTCACCAAGGCCTGCATCGGCTTCTGCGTCAGCGAGAAGATCGATCACAACCTCACGTCAAACCTTGATCCATTGCCGGCGCTTGATGCGTCAGGCTTTGCCTACGCGCTGAATTCGACGCTCGGCCTGTATGACTGGCAGATCAACTGCGCGCAGATGAACCTGCTCGACAGCCACGACACCGCGCGTTTTCTCACGATCGCGAAAAACGACCACGCTGCGCTGAAACTGGCTACGCTGTGCATGTTCACCTTCCCTGGCGCGCCGAATGTGTATTATGGCGACGAGATCGGCATGGCCGGCGGGCGCGATCCCGATTGCCGGCGCGCATTTCCCTGGGATCAAAGCGCATGGGACCACGACATGCTCGATCACTTCAAGGCCTGCATCGCCTTGCGCAACCAGCACTGCGCTCTGCGTGACGGCAGCTTCCGCGTCGTGTACGCAAAGGGCAAATGTGTGGTGTACATGCGCGAAAAGGGTGACGAAAAACTCATTGTTGCGCTAAACTCTGGCTCGGCCGCGGCGGCGATCGACATCGCCACGCGCGACCTGTTGCACGACGGCGCCATCCTCGATGTGGTCCTCGGCAAGCCCCGCCAGTATGTCCTGCAAGCAGGTCAATTGGAGGGCCTGGCGATTCCAAAGCGGGCCGGCGTCGTCTTGAAAGTAACGAAGGAATGAACAGCGAAGGCACAATACCCAAACGCAAGCCAGGGGTTGAGCCGGGCTGTGCGGCCATGCGCGTCGTCTAGTCGCAGGACCTGACAGATTTCCAGAAGCTGTCAGGTCTCGATGATGAACCCCAAACGCGCTTCGCGGGTCGCTCGGCCTGGCCTGCCCTGGCTTGTCCACAGGCAGGTGAGCGATGACCGAGTTGACCCGCGATACGGTTGAGACCGCTCTCGACCACGTCCGCGAAGCGCTTGACCGCAACGATATTGCTGCGGCCATCACCGCGCTTGAGAAACTGAAGCAGGAAGATCAGGTCGAAGTCTTCGACGAGTTGGATGTTGAAGATCAGGCCGAACTGTTGCCGCGCCTCGACCCCGAGACGGCAGCAGACATCGTCGTCGAGTTGGATCAAAAAGACCAGGCCGAGATTGCCGGGCGCGTGGATGACGCGGTGCTGGCCGACATCCTCGACGAGATGGAGCCCGACGATGCGGCGGACGTGATTGGCGACCTGCCGGAGCAGCGCCAGGAGCGTGTGCTGGCCGAGATGGAAGATGCCAGCGATGTGCGCCCGCTGCTGATCCATCCCGATGAAAGCGCCGGTGGTCTGATGACCACCAGCTTTCTTACGCTGCGGCCCGGCATGACAGCCCAGGAAGCCATTGACGCGCTGCGCGACTGGCACCCCGACGACGAGATGCCGTACTACCTCTTCGTCATCGACCGTGATCGCAAACTGGTGGGTGTGGTGTCGTTGCGGCAATTGCTGGTGGCGCCACCTAGCAGGCTGATCAGCCAGATTATGGGTCGCGAGGTCATCACTGTGCAGGTCGGCACTGACCAGGAGACTGTTGCCAACCTGATCAAGAAATACGACTTCCTCGCCATGCCGGTGGTCGATGCGCAGAACCGCCTGGTCGGCATCATCACGGTCGATGACATCGTCGATGTGATCGAAGAAGAGGCAACAGAAGACGTGTATCGCCTGGGTGGCGTGCCAGACGAAGAGCGCGTGTGGAGTCCAATCGGGTTTTCATTGCGCAAACGTCTGCCCTGGCTCTACATCAACCTTGGCACCGCATTTCTGGCAGCCTGGGTGGTCAGCCTGTTTGAGGGGACCATTGCAAAGGTGGCAATTCTGGCTGCGATGCAGAGCATCGTGGCCGGCCAGGGCGGCAACGCAGCCACGCAGCGCATCACCATCATCGTGCGCAGCCTGGCGCTGGGCGAGGCCGAATTGAAGGATGCCTGGCGCGTGATCGCCAAGGAGTCGCTGGTTGGTTTGCTGCAAGGGCTGGCCATCGCGCTGTTGGTGGGCAGTGGCGTGGCCATCTGGCAGAACAACGCAGCGCTGGGTTTTGTGGTCGGCGCGGCGATGATGGGCAATCTGATCGTGGCCGGGCTGGCCGGCGCTGCCGTGCCATTCGCGCTGAAGGCCCTGAAAATCGATCCTGCGCTGGCCTCCGCCGTCATCGTCACCACCTTCACCGATTGCTGCGGTTTTGCCTTCTCACTCGGCCTGGCGACGATTCTGCTCAACTACTTACAAATTTGACCTTGCATGATTGCGCCATTGCACAGATGCAGTGCCGCCACATGGCGCAAACCCCGCAACCCCAATCTAGAACGCTTGTGCTACACTTCCGCAACCATGACGATCAAAGAGCGAAGCCAGGATTTGAATATGGTCGTCGAGTTGGTGCGCGAGCATCTCTTCGAGCATCTTGACGACAACGAACTATGCAAGGACATGTGCGCCGTGATCGCAATCAACCTGCGGCGCGTGCATGACGACACCGAGAAGAGCGCCAACGCATGGGACAAGCGCGCGTTTCACACCAAGGCCGACGAGTTGCGGCGCGACATGGCGTGGGCCATGCCAATGTCGCAGGTTGCCGAAACGCTGGCCTACTCGTCGCGACGCTTCAGCGGCGATGACGCCGATCAGTTGCTCTCGCTGCTGCCCGAAGCATTGGACATGCCGAAGCGTGCGCGGTTCAAGAACGTCGAGATGGTGCGCGGAGCCGCCGGCGCTGCCCGCCACACCCTGCTGAAAAAGAAATGAAGCGGGATTGCCTGGAGTTGCAGACCCTTCAAACCGTTGTGAAGAAAAACAAAACAGCCACCTTTGCAGGTGGCTGTTTCGCGCGCCGTGGCCGTTCTAGCGAATCGCCAGAGGTGAAGCCACGGCGCTGAGTTTCGTACTACTCATGTGACATCACCTCCATTAAAAAGATAGCGTGACAAAATGGAAGCCGTCGCCGGCAAACCAATGGGCGGGAGTATATACGAGATTTCTGAAACCGGAGGTTTGTTTAGAAATGGCAAAAGCCAGGGCTTCATCTCCTCCAGAATGTGCGGCCACCTGACCTCAACGATCAAAGGGCTGCGATCAGAAG
>JBDHWI010000028.1:0-31791 GCA_039810125.1 Thermoflexales bacterium
GCCCTTTTATTTGTGAAAGCATGATTTCACATTTCAGACAGAATGAAGCGTGGTTGTTTCAAGTAATCTTGTAGTCTTTCGGCAGCCAAATCCTTCGCCGAAACCTTTGCATCGCTGAATGGCCATGTAATTGCAATATCTGGATCGTTCCAGCATATTGCTCCCTCACTTGCAGGCGCGTAAAAATTACTGCACTTGTATTGGACTTCTGCCACATCATTCAATGTGGCGAAGCCATGTGCAAATCCCTCAGGAATCAGCAACTGACGCATGTTGTCTGCGCTTAATTCCACTCCAACCCATTTACCAAAGGTACGTGAGCCAACTCGCAGGTCCACAGCCACATCAAAAATCGCGCCGACAGTGCAGCGCACCAGTTTTGCCATCGGCGCGGTCATATCCTGATAATGCAGCCCGCGCAGCACCTTGGCACCTGAGCGCGAGTGGTTGTCTTGAACAAAATGGTAGTGGATGCCAAGTTCGTTGAAGCGGCGCTGGTTGTAGCTTTCCAAGAAAAAGCCGCGGCTGTCGCGACGAACGTCAGCTTCGAGAATGACGACGCCGGGAAGTTGCGTGGTGACAATGTTCATCTCTGCCTGACAACAAGCGTGATTATCTTGGCAAGTCTTGGTAGACCAGCGTTCCGAAATCAGTGACAACGTCAGCTTTCACATCGATGAGCAAATTGCCTCCACTTGTCGGCTCTTTAAGCATGAAGGCTTGAGACACGACATCGATAATAAGGCCATACCGACCCGGCTTGACATTAGCAAAAACGAACGTGCCATCCGGTGCGGTAGTCGTTCTTGGCGCACTCGTGCGGTCATATCCAACCGCAGTTTCGCGTCCGTTTCCATCGGTAACGATCTCAGCAAGGTAAAGCAACCGTCCGGGTTGTGGCTCAGCTCCGGCAGCGGTTTGTAACATGAGCTTGCCAGTCGCACGCCCCAACCCTGCCTTCTGAGTCGGCACGACAGGAATGGGCGATTGCAGTGCGCCATTCGCCGGCGTAGAGAGGGGCGACGTCACTGCTGGCGGAGCCGCCGGGCTGGCCGCACAGCCGGCAATTGGCAATATGCCAAGTGCGCCAATCAGGGCAAGAGCAGAGAGCCTAAAAGATTGTTTGAACAAGATGAATCGCACCATCGTGAAAAGCAAAGGGCAACTTTGCCGTTGCCCCTTGCTTTGTGTAATAGATATTTACGAGAGAAGAGACTACTTGGTGATGGACTCGTAGACCATGAACTTGTCGCCGCCTTCCTCGTTCACTTCGTTGACAACACCCACGATCTTGCCGCCGGCGCCGGCGGTGCAGGTAGCTGCGCCAACGTAGCCATCAGCCATCTTGCCTACCTGTTGGTCTGTCAACGCTGCACCTGGCGCAAGTGTCGCACTCAACGTGCGAGCATTGTCGGTGAATGTGCAGTTGACCGTGGTATCACTCCCGCCGACGTTCATCACCGCCAAACCGGTCGACCAACCGTAGTTCTTGTCCATGATCAACGGCATGACAACGACGTTCGTGGCTAGCGCGCTGCTGAATGCGCCATATGCTTCACCTTGGTTCGAAGTGCCATTCGTCTGGTTGACGATGGCTGTCAAAGGAGAATTGGCAGAGTTGGCCGTCACGCGAGCCGAGCCGATGAACGTGGCGCCTTTGACGCAATTCGACGTCACACCAGCTGGAGTAGCGAATGTGAACGTATTCAGCGCAAAGGTTGCTGACTGTCCAGCACCGATGGTTTGCGTCTCGGTGCATGCAGTGCCCGCTTGCGAAGGCGTATAGGACAAGGTGACCGTTGTGGGCGAGCCGCCACCGTTCTTGATCTGCACACCGGTGATAAAACCGTAGTTGTTGGCGTTGATTAGCGGCATCACCGGAGCAGTAGAAGTTGCATCCGCCGTAAAGGCGTTGTACGCCAGCATGGTCGTCGTGCTTTCCTCAATCACGGTTGCCACTAACGGTTGGCTGCTGCTCACCGTTGCTGCAAAGACGGCGGCTGAGTGCGTCTCACTGGCCTGGTCAAACGTCGCAGCTGCGCCGACCGCAATATTGTTCTGGTTGGCGGTCGTGCCGTCGCTGTAGGTCACTGAGATGTTGGCGGGGCCTGAGCCGATGTTTTGCACCTTAAACCAGGTGTTGTAGCCGTAGTTGTCCTTCATCAACAACGGAATTTCAAGATTGGCAGCACCCTGTGCGAAGCCAATGTATGAGGCGTTGGCAAATTGGGTATTACCCGAGACGTTCACGACGGCGGCCACTTGTTGATCCGAAGAAATGATGGCCGACCCGTTGAAACCAGAGGTGACATCTGACAATGGGCACAGGGTCACCGATTTGTTCGCCGGAATATTTGCGGTTGAGGTGCCGCCTGAAGAGCCATCTGCGTTATAGAAGGCCACCTGTGTAACAGCAACCCCTCCCGAAAGGTTTTGAATCTGAATGCAGGACGAATATGAGAATTGGAGGGCTGATGTGGGGAGTTGCGTCATCGCAACCGTTCCACTCAATACTGCGGCAGCCGCAACTGCCATTCGTAGAATCTTCATAACTTTCTCCTTGTTTGATTAGCAGGTGAAATATGCGTTCAAGATAAAGTGTTTACGAATGAGATTACATACCACAATCGGTCTAGTCGCCTCACTTTGCGGTGTTTTCTCTGGATTAGGTCGAGCTAAGCCGTCTATTTTTGCTTCATATCCACCTGACAACCGCCACCTAGGCTTGCTAAGTCAAGCAGCGCCGTTATGCGCGGCCAAGTCATTCCATGGATTGTCGCCATCCATTCAAGAAATCTCTTGGTGCCTAATGCACGCAGCAGAATTCTTTTTATCATAAAGACAAGCGAACGATGAATGACGTTACGCGCATGTTGCTCGGCGATGCGATCTATCTTTTCAATCGCGGTCAGTAATGGTCTCACGTCGACCGTGACAGCCTGATCAAGCCCAACACGATAGGTATCAATTGCATAATCTGCAAGCACATCGCTACGCCATTTTTTCAACGCTGCTGCATCCAGTTCAAAACTCTGTGCATACCGATATGGCTCACAGATACTTTGCAAATCTGCAATCCGAGAGTCAAGGTCCACATCGTTGGATGCTCCGATAGAATGCCGGCGCCAAATGGCGACTGGCTTTCGACAGATAATGACACGACCGTGCAAAATGAGCCGACGTAACGATTCCCAATCCGATGAAATAATGTTGTAACGGTAGAAGTCCAATTGCATCGCCAGTGAGCGACGATAGAGCGCCGATTGGTGAGGCACACCGAGCCATACCCCCCACTGCAAGAAATAGTCGCGACCGTCAATAACCTGCCATAACCCATCTGGCGTGATATCAGATTCTCCCTTCAACCGTGATTGTAGGTGATCGTGATAGCGATTGTTGGACACCATGCGGCAGCCGCCAAAGGCCAGTACGATCCCATCAATGCGGGAGGCTTTCTCAATTGCCCCACTCACATAAGTCGGATCAATAAGCGCATCATCTCCATCCAAAATCAACGCCCAATCACCAGTCATGTATTCATAAAGAGCGCGCCGGTAATTTGCAACCCGACCAACGTTCTGTGCATGGGTCATGATGCGCAGACGTGCATCGGACCGGTAAGGATCAAGCGCAGCTTGCACAAGTGGGTCGACCGAAGCGTCATCTGAAACAATGACTTCCAGATTGGCGTAATCCTGTGTCAATGCAGACTGGACGGCTTGACCGATGAATTGTGGTTGGTTGTAGGTAGGAATGGCAATGCTGACGCGCGGCGTCATTTAGATGCCTCCAACACAAGTTCCTCACCCATCAAGGCGTCGTGTCGCAGTGCATTCCACGCTGTCAGCTCAAAAAATTGACCATAGATCAACTGCGACAGCGAATAGGATGCCTGCCAACGATGCCGGTGTTGTTTCAATAAATCGCGGCTGGCGATGCCGATAAATTGGGCATGCACGGAGTTGGTCCACACGGCGCACCGCGCTGGCGAGATGCCTGCGTCCGCGATTAGTCGCGTCAATGCTGCCGGCGTGAAGATACACATATGTCTGGGTGGGTCCAGCGCCACCCAATGCCGGCCAAAACGCGCCAGACCGAAGCTCTTCGCGTTGGGTGTTCGCACGATGATCCTCCCGCCTGGTTTGAGTAAGCGATTACATGCTTGCAATAACGCCGCCGGCTGCGCGACATGCTCAATGACATGGCTCAAAGTGATGGCATCATAGGTGTCATTCGCGATCCCAAGTTCTTCCAGCCGACCTACATGCACAGTAATTGCGTGATCGCGCTCTGCACGTTGGGCGGCACTTGCATCAATATCTTGCCCTTCAACTTGCCAACCACGCTTCCTCATACCGGCCAGCCAGCCGGCTTCGCCGCAACCCACATCCAGCAGACGGCCTGGCGTGACCGTATCTAAGAAGTTTTGCTCGGAGCGAAGGCGCAGCCTGCCGGCGGAGGTTCGGTTGACTAGCGCGCGATACCCAATTCCCAGCTTGACCCAGATGCGATACGGCAACGATTGACTTTGCCACGCCGGTGTCACTCCTTGATGGGTAAAGTAATTTTCGTACAGCAATGCGCTGTCATGCTCGATCGGTCGCGGATGAAGCCACAATACTTCACAGGCTTCATTTTCACAGCGCATCACCGACCATTTCCCCGGCACTTCATACAAACCGTCCACCAGGTTTTCATACAAGATTTGGCCGGTCGTTTGGCAGAGGGGGCATCGCGGTTGATCAATGACGCGAACACCGCAGTTGTCAGCAATCTGCGTCATGATTGATCATCTATTTGCGGCCGGCGCGTCACCACGCTCCAACCCCATGGGTAATCCTGTCGCCGGTCGAAGCGATCAAGCCATAGGAACACGACTTGAATCAAACGGACGACAAGCCAGAAAACCGCTTTGAACGGCAGCGTCAGCATTCCTTTCATCGACACCTGCACTGTACCGTCATCACGCACAACTTTTCTTCGCGGCAATACATCAAGCGCATGAGGCAACTCATATGCCCAGCGCGTAAACATGCCACCAAATGGTCGAACATCGATGTTGTTCGGCGGAAATCCAGCCCGCTCACACAATGCCTTTAGTCCATAGGACGTATATCGAAAGAAGTCATACGGAGTTTGATGTTCGAGTTGGGCCATCGGCACTGTCATCAACAATTGGCCACCTGGTTTCAGGACACGAAAAAACTCCTGCACACTCTCTGCTGGCAACGCCAGATGCTCCAGGGTTTGTGTTGAGAGCACAGTGTCGAAGGATGCATTGGCAAAGGGGAGTTGGTGCAGCACACTCACGGCGCTCAGATTGTGATAGTTCCAGTGAACATCGCCAACAGCGAGATCAACAGCGATGTAACGGCAGTGTTGGAACAATGGCTTGTAGGCGCATTCGCCGGCGCCTGCGTCCAACACATACGAGCCGGCAGGCAATGCCGCGGCCTGCGCTCGAACAAACTGCGTCACATGCCAGCGTCCGGCATCAGCAATCTTTGAGATTTGTAAAAAATCATCCCTGATGTTCATGAGGTTCGATGGGCTTGCGTTGGTTGCAGGATGGCGTCCGGAACGTATGCCGGCGTGTGCGCGACTGATGCAATGTGGCGCGTGACTTTTCTCTCCAACAGCCATATTTGGCCAACCGTGTTCACGAGGAAAAACACGCTGCCCGCAAGCGCCAGTCCAACAATGCCGCCAGCGAAGAATGCAGCGACTTTGATCGGCAGATAAACGGTGTAGGAGATCACACCGAGCATGGTGGGAGTTCGCGTATCACCGACAGCATTGAACGCAGCCAGCGTGACGAACGAAATGTTGCCAAATCCCACGCCAGTCAACGCGACCAACGTCAGCCACAGCAGCGTAACACTGTCCCCGCTGATGCGCGTATAGCGTGAAATCCATTGCAGCAACGGCAGGCCAACGATCAAGATACCGGCAGCCAGCAGCACCTGAACGCAAAACACCCACACCATGCGACTGCGATAGTATGCGCGAAAATCGCGCCATCTTAACGCATGTGCCGATTGCGCTAGAACCGCAGATGCCGGTGCGCCGATGGCACGACTCACGATCAGCCCCTGTGCGTTGTAGAGTTGCAAACCCAGAAAGAAAACTGACATACTGCCGTGCGGCGCGCAAGAAGTTAGCACCTGATTGACCAGCGATTCTGTCCCATAGTAGGTCGAGCCGGCGATCAGATAGCGCACGCGACGCCATGTTTCGCGCAAGATGGGGAGATGCAGATTTATACCTTGCCAACGGCCTAACGTAGGCAACAGAACACACACTTCGATGGCTGGCCGCAGCACGAAGACGATGGCTGCTACAGCGACACCCAGCACCGGCAAATACAGCAAAGTGAGTATCAGCGCCACCAGGCTGGCAAACAACGAAACCAGTTCGGCTCGAAGCAGCTTGCCCAGCGCGCAGTTTTTTGCCCAAATAGAGGCGAAGGGAATGGCAAACACAATGCCGACCACTTGTATCTTTGCCAACGTGATGGCCAGCGCCTTGCCTTCTGATGTAAAACCCGGCGACAGGACAGGCAGCCACGTGCCAGCAGTTGCCACCAGAAGAAGGCACAGGCCGGCGCAAAACAACAACAGGACGACAAACACCGTCCACACTCCAACGCCATCCCGGGTTTTTACCGTAATTTCCGATGCAGGGTCTCGCACATGTTGAGTGAACAGCGGCACCAGCACTTGACTCAACGCAGTCACCGACAATGAAATGAGCAATTGCGGCAACACAGCGGCTGCGACCAAAGCATCCGTCTGCAAGCCAACGCCCAACCGCGCCACCACGTAGGCTTGTGTCAAGACCACAAGCGCAAGGCGAGATAGTGTGACGACAGCAAGGATGATGGACTGTTTCATTGCGGCATATTCCCTGCTCAGTTGACAATCGGCAGTTGCACTCTTCTTTGAGCGACGAGCTGTTTGTAGAGTGCGGCGTAGGATTGTGCGGCCGCTTCAATCGAATAGCTGGATAGCACACGCTGAGCAGCTTCGGCGCGCAACGCGCCTTCTGTTGGATCCGAGAGTGCCGCAATGATCACATCGGCGAATGTTTCTGCTTTTGCCGTAGATGCCAGCCAACCCGATCGCCCATGCTCGATGATCGCCCTGTTGCCGGCCACATCGCTTGCCACAACCGGCACGCCGGCGGCAATCGCTTCCAGCAATGCGGTCGACACACCTTCATACAATGAAGGCAGCACAAACAAAGACATATGTTTTAACATAGCCGGCACATCATCGCGCTGTCCAAGAAAGCGAACCTTCTCCTGTATGCCCAAATTGATTGCCAGCGTTTGTAAGCTGACACGCAGCGGCCCATCTCCCACAATCATCAACTCCACGTCATCTCTGCGCGCTAAAACGCATTGCATGGCGTCGAGCAATCTATCCACGCCCTTCTCAGCACTCAGTCGGGCAACACAACCAATAACTGCCGGGCGCTGCGCACGGGTTTCTACTTTTGAAACAGTCAGCGAACGCGCGTTGTGAATCAGGCTGGCATGGCGGTGAAAACGTTGTGCCACCCAGCGCCGATCCAGCATATCACGGCGCTCCTGCGATATGCTCACCTCTGCATCGAGGTGGAGCGGAAAGACGATATGCGACATGATGGCTCGCAGCATCCAATTCACCACGCCCTTTCCCCACTCATTGCCCAACGGCAAATGGCCGGTGCGCATGGCGGCAGTTGTGGTACCACGCGACCTCGCCAATAGCGCCGCCAACGCTCCACCTTCGTGATGGGCATGAATAATGTCGAAAGCATGATCGCGGCAATAACTCACAATGCGATTTGCCCCACTAAAGAAATCCACCGAATTGCGCCGTGCGCCAGATGGCGTGGCATAGAAAACCGCAATGCCCTCGCTTTCAAGCTCAGTCTGCCACACCTTTTCAGCCGGCGTGTCGCATCGCCAGAAGCTGCACACAGACACCTCAAACTGGTCACGATCCAACGCACGTGCCAATTCAAGACCTGACCGCTCAGCTCCGCCAAAGGTATGACCGATATCGAGGCCGGCGACGATTTGCAACACGCGGATGCGGCTCATTTGACAGAATGGCTCAGGCCAGTTTCTGATTGCATGTGTTTTTGCCGCCGCTCCCGCATAAACGACGCCAGAATCGCAATCGCCAGCACCGACAGGATGAAGACCAGTGAGCCAACCACCATCAGATTTTCAAACGATTCACCCGGGTGAAACAGCTGCTCGGCGATCATCTTCACGCCGACAAAGGTGAGGATGATGGCGAGCGCCGGCTTGAGGTAGTGAAAACGATCGACTGCGCCGGCGAGCAGGAAATACAGCGCTCGCAACCCCAAAATCGCCATCACGTTCGAGGTGAAGATGATGAATGGATCGTGGCTGACGCCGATCACGGCCGGAATCGAATCGATCGCAAACACCAGGTCGGTGCTTTCCACCACGATCAGCACCAGCAGCAACGGCGTGGCATAGAGCACGCCCGACAAGCGCACAAAAAAGCGCTGCCCGTGATATTCCGGTGTGATGCGCAACATGCGCCGCGCCAGCCTCAACAACGGGTTGTTGTCGATCTCAGGCTTGTCGTCCTCGTTGGCACGCGCCAATTTGATGCCGGTGTAGATGAGAAATGCGCCAAACACCAATAGCAGCCAACTGAACTGATGGATGAGCGATGCGCCAACCACGATCAACACAGCGCGCATGGCGATGGCGCCGAGGATGCCCCAGAACAGCACGCGATGGTGATACTGCGCCGGCACGCGGAAGAAGCTGAAGACCAGCACGAACACGAACAGGTTGTCGACGCTGAGAGATTTTTCCAGCACCCACGCCGTGAAATACTCGACGCCGGCGCGGCTGCCCAGCACCACCGCCACCAGCACACCAAACAACAGCGCAATGCTGATCCACAACGCACTCATCAGCGCGGCTTCCCGCAACGAGACGGCGTGCGCCTTGCGGTTCAGCACGCCAAGATCGATGGCCAGCAGCACGACGACAAACGCCAGAAAGCCCAGCCAGAACCAGATATTTTCAGGACCCATGCTTCAGGAATCATACTTTGCTTTCCTGTGAAATATCGATTCAGCACGGCCGTGCACATTTTGGAGTTGACATCGGTTAACCCATTTCTCATACGGGGCAGTCTATACTCGCGCATCCGCGCCGGCTTTTGGGGGTTGTCGTCGCAGCGCGCGCCGGCGTGAAAAAGGAGACATGAATATGACTGAATATGCACACCCGGAGTCGCTCGTCAGCACCGCATGGCTGGCCGAGCACCTTAACGATCCAGGCATCCGCATCGTCGAGTCGGACGAGGATACGCTGCTCTACGACCAGGGTCACATCCCAGGCGCGGTGAAGATCGACTGGACCACCGACCTCAACGATCAATTGGAGCGCGACTACATCAAGCGCAGCGCCTTTGCCAAACTCATGCGCGCCAAGGGCATCAGCAACGACACGCTGGTGATCTTCTATGGCGACAAGAGCAACTGGTGGGCGGCCTATGCCCTTTGGGTGTTCAAGCTATTTGGCCACGACAACGTGAAGTTGCTGAATGGCGGGCGCAAGAAATGGATCGATGAGGGTCGCGAGATCACGCGCGAGACGCCGAAGGTCAAGAAGAGCCGATACACCGCGAAAAAGCGCGACGACAAGACCAACCGCGCCTTCCGCAAGGACGTGCTGGCGCATCTGAAGAAGCAAGGCGCGCTGGTCGACGTGCGCAGCGTGCCGGAATACACCGGCGAGAAGCTGCACATGCCGGAATACCCGCAGGAAGGCGCGCTGCGCGGCGGCCACATCCCAAGCGCAAAGAGCATCCCCTGGTCGCAGGCCGTGCGCGAGGACGGCACGTTCAAGAGCGCCGACGAGTTGAAGGCGCTGTATGCGGGCAAGGACATCACGCCGGACAAGGATGTGATCGTATATTGCCGCATTGGCGAGCGCAGCAGCCATACCTGGTTCGTGCTGAAGAATCTGCTCGGCTACCCCAACGTGCGCAATTACGACGGCAGTTGGACCGAGTGGGGCAACAGCGTCGGCGTGCCGATCGAAAAATAGCACTACGCGCCAAACCCGAAATAGAGCTTTGCGTGTGATGCGTCGCATGGCGCATCACATCATTGCTGCATACATCGACTTATAATCGCAAGCGAGTCATGGATGAATACGTTTTTGCCGCAAAGTTGAGTGAGGTGCAGGAAGGTAAACTTACCGCGCTGGTGATTGATGATGTGCCGGTGGCTCTGACGCTGCTGAATGGGCAGGTGCGCGCGTTTGGTGATGTCTGCACACATGATGGCGGACCGTTGGCTGAAGGACACATCGCCGGCAAATGTGTGGTGTGCCCGCGCCACGGCGCCACCTTCGATCTGTTCACCGGCAAGCCGACCCTTCCAGCCGTAATACCCATTCCGATCTACGAAACCATCATCGATGGCGGCGAGATCAAGATCAAATTGTGACGCAGGGGTTTTGAAGTCAAAATTTCTGCTTGAATACAGGCCTTCGGGGCAGGGTGAAATTCCCGATCGGTGGTACAGCCCACGAGCGCGTTGAGAGGCGCGCAGGATCCGGCGCAACTCCGGAGCCGACAGTCATAGTCTGGATGTAAAGAAGGCGGCGAATATAACCAAACCTGATGACCGTAGGGTCTGTCAGGCTTGTGTGGTCGCGCGTGGACAGCCCCGAGAGCCTTTGGCGCAAGGGGCTGTTGTCATGTCTGTGATGAGCAAATCGAATGCGGCGCACAAGGTGGCGCGCAACACGCCGGCGCCCAATTCCGCATCGCCGCTGCTGCGCTTCGCGCCGCTGCTCAGCGTGCTGGCTGTGCTGTTGCTCTGGCAATTGCTCTCGTCGCGCTATCCGCCCTTCATCTTGCCGCCGCCCCTGGCCGTCGCCAACCGCGCCATCGAGAAACTGGCCGATGGCACCCTGCTGATGCACATCGCAGCCACGTTGTCAGCCGCCATCCCCGGCCTGTTGTGCGGCACACTGGCCGCCTTCGCGCTCGGCATCCCCATCGCCCACTCGCGCCTCGCTGATCGGCTGCTGTCGCCGTTTCTAGTGGCGTCGCAGGGTATCCCTTTCATCGCGGTCGCGCCGCTGCTGTTCATCTGGTTTGGCAGCGGTCTGGGGACGAAGATTCTGGTCTGCGCACTGATCGTGTTCTTCCCGATCGCCATCAACGTGATCGCCGGCCTGCGCAGCGCGCCGGCGGTGCTGCGCGATTTGTTTCGCGCGCTGAACGCAACACCGCTGGAGACCTTTGTCAAGCTAGAGTTGCCGGCCGCCCTGCCCTTTATCTTCGCCGGCCTGCGCGTGGGTGGCACGCTTGCCATGGTCGGCGCAATCACCGGTGAATTCCTCAGCGCCGATCGCGGGTTGGGGTTCATGATCAACTTGGGCAATGGGCTATACGACACGGCGCTCGTCATCGCCGGCGTCGTCATCATCGTGCTGATCACGCTGAGCCTCTACGGCCTCATTCGTCTGATCGAGCGCGCGATTGACCTGGAGCGATGGATGCCGCAACGATAGCAGTGCGCTCTCACAAGGGCGCAGAGATATTCGACTGGGAGTCAAGATGAAAACGTTATTGTTGAGTGTGACAGGATCGCTGGCACTGCTGATGAGCGCATGCGCCGCGCCGCCGCCGGCCGCTGCGCCGAACGCAAGCCCCGCGCCGGCAATGACGCACGTGCGCCTGCCGATGGGTTACATCCCCAATGTGCAGTACGCGCCGTACTACGTGGCCAAAGAAAAGGGCTACTTCGCTGCCGAGGGCATCGAGATCGAATTCGATTACAAATTCGAAACCGACGGCGTAAAGCTGGTCGCGGCGAACGAATTGCCATTCAGCGTGGTCAGCGGTGAGCAGGTGGTGCTGGCGCGCTCGCAAGGTCTGCCAGTGAAATACATCGCGCAGTGGTTTCGCACTTTTCCCATCGCCGTGTTCAGCGCAAAGGACAAGAACATCACCAAGCCGGCGGACCTGAAAGGCAAGACGGTTGGCCTGCCCGGCTTCTTTGGGGCGAGCTACGTGGGCTGGGAAGCATTTGCCAACGCGAATGGCCTGGGCGACGACGATGTGACGCTAAAAGAGATCGGCTTCACGCAGGCGGCGGCGGTGCAGCAGGGCAAGGTCGATGCAGCCGTCGGCTACATCGTCAATGAGCCAATTGTGCTGGCGCAAAACGGCTTCCCCGTAAATGTATTCAATGTGGGAGCGCAGGTGGACATGGTGGCGAATGGCCTGCTGACCAACGAGACGGTGATCAAGGAGAAGCCGGCGCTCGCGCGCGGCATGGTCAACGCGCTGCTCAAGGGCATCCGCGACACCATCGCCGACCCCGATGCAGCCATGCAGATCACGACCAAGTATGTTGAAGGCCTGAAGGCCGACGACGCCACGCAGAAGAAGGTCTTGCTCGCCACGATCGACCTGATGAAGGGCGAACCACTCGGCCAATCTTCACCCGAGGCATGGGAGAACACGCAAGCCACGCTGCTCTCAATGGGCCAGATCAAGGAGAAGATGGATGTGAATACGTTCTTCACAAATGCGTTCGTGAAGCCGGTTGTTCAGTGACTTGCATGCTGGCTGCAAGTGAGGTCTCGCATACCTATGCCAACGGCGTGATGGCGCTGGATGGTGTGACGCTGCGCATCGCGCAGGGTGAACGCATCGCGATTGTCGGCCCCAGCGGGTGCGGCAAAAGCACGCTGCTGCGCATCTTCGCCGGCCTCGTCGCGCCCAGCGCCGGCGCTGTGCTGCTGGATGGTGAGCCCATCACCCACCCCTCCCGCCGCATCGGCATCATGTTTCAAGATGCCGCCTTGCTGCCGTGGCGCACCGTGGCGAAGAATGTGCAATTGCCACTGGAGATTGGAAATCGAGGTGTGGAGAGTGGAGCGCAAGGCGTGGAAGGAAGCACATCTCAAGCTTCCGATCTCCGATCTCTGACCTCCAACTTCATCAGCCTTGTCGGCTTGAATGGCTTTGAACACGCCTACCCACGCGAGTTGAGCGGCGGGATGGCCCAGCGCGTGGCACTGGCGCGGGCACTCATCACCCAGCCGCCGGCGCTCCTGCTCGATGAACCCTTCGGCGCACTCGATGCCATGACTCGTGAAACTCTGACCACCTCGCTCGAAGCCATCGTCGGCGCCGCCGGCGTCACCGCCATCATGGTCACGCATAGCATCGCTGAGGCGGTGTTTTTCGCCGACCGCGTGGTGGTGTTGACGGCGCGGCCGGGCCGCGTGAAAGCCATCATCGCAGTGAATTTGCCGCGCCCGCGCAATTGGAAGATGGAGAGCAGCGCCACATTTGGCGCGGTCGTGGGCGATGTGCGCGAAGCCCTCGCCGGGTAGAGGCTAAAAGCGCCGCCACAAGTTCAACTGTCTTGCTTCTCGCGAGGGCGGAAGATGCTGGGCAGGAAGGTCGAGGCGGCCTTTTGGATGGGTGGCTGCACCAGCGCGAGCAATGCGCTGACAAGGTGATCCGGCTCGATGCGGCGGATGAGCCGGCCGCTGTGCGCGATGCTGATCGACCCACGCTCCTCGCTCACGATCACCGCGATGCAATCGGTGCCTTCAGTTACGCCGATGCCGGCGCGGTGCCGCAACCCAATGCGGGTGTCTTCAATCGTCGATGCGGTAAGCGGCAACACACAGCCGGCGGCCGCGATGCGTCCATGCCGCACGATCACCCCGCCGTCATGCAGCGGCGTGTGCGGATCAAAAATGGTCAGCAGAATCTCCGGTGACAATTCACCATCCAGCTTTACGCCGGTGTCCACCAGGTCTTGCAGGCCGGTCTCGCGCTCGATGACGATGAGCGCGCCATGCCGTCGGGCTGCCAATCGCTGCGCGCCGTCGCTGATCTTGCGCACCACAGTTTCCATTTCGGTTTTGCGCGGCTGCACCAGCACCTCATTGAAGCGGCCCAATCGCTCCAGCGCGCGCCGCAACTCGGGCTGAAAGATCACTGGGATGGCGACAAGGAGCGCCGGCATCGACGTGCGAAAGATCAACCCAAAGGTGGGTAATTGCGCCGAGCTTCCCAGCAACAAGCTGATGATGCCCAGCACCAGCAAACCGCGCAGCAATGGCACCGCCTGCGTCGCCTTCACCAGCAACAACACGCCGAAAAACACCAGCGCCACCAGCGCGATGTCGATGATCGCCAGCCAGTCCAGGCGTTGGAGAAGCCAGAATAATTCGGTCATGTTGGATGCAGCGAAGCAGCCAGCCCCGCGCTGGTTGGCATGATAATGTGTCTGCGGGCTGTATCAGAATCGATTGTAGCGCAGCGACTCACCAAATTGCCATGCAGCCGCCCTTCATTTTGTATGCGCCGCATCATTGGCTTGTCACTCATCGCCCTGCTCACCCTGCTGGCCGGATTTGCCGAGCAGGTTCGCGATGGTTTTTGGCAAAGCTATCAGACCTACACCACGCCCTTCGCCGGCCCGCTGCCCGCCGGCGCGCTGCGCCCGCCGCTCGCCCCGCGCGTGGTGCTGATGCTGGTGCGAGGCTTGCGACTGGATGCGTCGAATCAGATGCCGAGCCTGAACGCGCTGCGCCGACGCGGCGCCGACATCATTATCGAATCGCCGCCACCCACCTATCGCCTGCCGGCGACGTTTGGCTGGATGTCGGGCGCCACGCCCGACACCCATGGCGTTACCACGAACGACTCACCGCGTCTGGCTGTGCCGGATACGCTGTTCAAATCGTTGCAGGCCGCCGGCCGCCCCGCCGCCATCGTCGGCTCCAGCCAACTCAACGAGTTGCTTGAGGGCACTGCGCAGCGCACTGAAGTCACCGACGAAGACGACGCCGCGCTGAGTGACACACAAGCAGTCAACTTCGCGCTGCAAGTGCTGCGCGACCCACAGCAGCAGCCGGCCTTCATGCTGGTTGAATTCAATTTGCTGGAAGCTGTGGCGCGCAAAGAGCCATCGGAATATGCCAGCGCCGCCGCCGCAACCGACGTGCGGATCCAATCCATCGTCGATGTGCTCGACCTGGGCAACACCGCCGTCGTCGTGCTGTCAGATCGCGGATCGAATGCAGCCGGCCATGACGGTGGCGACGAGCCGGAGATCGCGCGCACGCCGATGGTGTTGGCTGGCGCCGGCGTGCTAACCAGCGTACAGGCCATCGCACCGCAGAGCAGCATCGCCCCCACGCTCGCTGAACTCGCCGGCACACCCATCCCCATGCATGTGGAAGGCGCGCCGATCTTCGCCGCATTGCAGGGCGATGCCACGCTGCCAATGGCCTCAGCGCGGCAACTCACTGCGTTCTATGAGCAATGGAGCGAAGTGACACAGCAGCCGCGCTTCGCCGCTGAACTGCTGGCGCAATATGAGGCGCAATTGCGCGCCGGCGACCTGAGCGCCTATACGCGCTGGCAGGCTGCGCTGCAATCGAAAGTGCAGCAGGCCACTGCCGCGCGGCTGGGTGAAGAGCGTTTCTCGCGCCTGCCGTTTGTCGCCGGCGTGACAGTGATGTTGATCGCATTGAGCGCGCTGATGCTGGGCAACCGGCCGCTGCTGCCACTAATGGGACTGGGGCTGTATGGCATCATCGCATTGACTGGCTTTTTCGCGCTGCGCGGCCACAGCCTGTCGCTGACGATGTTCGTGGATGGCTGGCCGGCGGAATTCCTGACAGCACACGAAAGGGACGCTGCGCTGTGTACGATGATTGCCGCCGGTGCAGTGGCGCTGCTCACGATCCAGCACGATGACGTGCTGGATGCCATCGCCAGTGTTATGGCCACGCTCGGGTTGATCGCAGTGGCAAACATCGCAGTCTTCGCATGGTTCTACTGGCAATGGGGCGATGCGTTCGTATGGAAGCTGCCGGCGGCATCGCATCTTGTCGGCGCGATGCTGGCGCTCACAAACCTCGGCGCATTCAGCCTGCCTGTATCAACATCGCTGCCCGACGTTCCCATCGCGCTGCCGCTTGTGGTATTCACCACGGTTGTCTTTGCGGCAACAGGCGGGATGCGAAGAAAGCCCACCAGCTTCACAGGTGAATATCGATGATCGCACATGCGCACATCTGACGTGTGCGCATGTGCGACGGTCACAACTCAACTACGCGCCGCTTTCGCCTGACGCACCACCTCGGCGATTTGTTCAAGGTGGCCATGCTCGTGGCTCATCCCGCCAAGAAACTGGGCGATGCAGTTGCGTCCGCCGGCGCCGGGCCGCGGCTCATGGGTCACCTCGTAATGCGGCGCATCCGGCCACACATCCAGCATGGCGAGCCGCATGCGCCGGCTCTCCTCCAGCCGCTCGCGGCACTGCTGTATGGTGGTCACAGTCTGCCATGGCGTCTCGTAGCGCGAGCGGCCATGATTTGGCACACCGCGCGCCATCTCTGCCGCTAGAAAGGCCGATTCTTCACTCGACGCGGTGATGTGAACAATGAGATGGCCAAGGCCCCACGCGATGTTCTTTTCTGCCTCGGTGGCTGCATAGTCGTCCCTGGCCTTGGGATCGATGGGGGTAAACACCACATCGGCGTCAGTGCAGGCATCGATCAGGCTTTGCACGGTGTCGATGATCTCGCCGGTCAGCCGGCGCAGGTCATCCTTCGTCAACCCCTCCGCCAACGCCACAATCGTCGTCTTGCGCTCACGCACACTTTGAAAGTCCAACATGATCAGGCTATGATACAAAACCACTCAGAGTTAGAAAGCAGCGCATGCGCAAAAAACCAACCAAAATCGCGTCACCATCGTCAACAGCCGGCGCGCCGGCGTTCCGTGCCATCACTTTGGGGCAGATCAGACCGACAGGCTGGCTGCGCGATCAACTCCGTCTGCAAGCGAGCGGATTGAGCGGGCGCCTCGATGCGTTGTGGCCAGACGTCGGTCCGAACAATGCGTGGCTGGGCGGCACGGGCGACGACTGGGAGCGCGGGCCGTATTACCTCGATGGCCTGCTGCCGCTGGCGTGGACGCTTGGCGACAAGGCGCTCAAGGCCAAGGCGCAGAAATGGATCGATGCCATCCTCGCCAGCCAACGCGAAGATGGCGATTTCGGCCCTGCCAGCAACACCGATTGGTGGCCGCGCATGATCGTCCTCAAGGCGATCATCCCGTATTTTGAGGTCACTGGCGACTCGCGCATCCTCCCCTTTCTCGCGCGATATTTTCACCACCAAATGCGCGCCCTGCCCAGGCGGCCCCTGCACGATTGGGCGCAAGCGCGCGGCGCGGAGAACGTCTTGAGCGTGTTGTGGCTGCACGATCGCACCGGCGAAGCATGGCTGCTGCGGCTGGCAAGGTTGCTCTTGAGGCAGACGCTGGACTGGGAGACGTATCTCACGAAGAAGCTGATCAAAACGCCGGCGACGACATTCAGTCATTACACCCACGTGGTGAATGTGGCGATGGCGCTGAAGTGCTTCGCAGTGCAATTCCTGCTCGACGGCAAGCGCAGCCACCTGGACGCGGCGCGCAAGGCGCTTGTGAATCTCGACCGTTACCACGGCAACGCCATCGGCATGTTTAACGGCGATGAGTGGCTGGCCGGCAATTCTCCCAGCCAGGGCTTCGAGCTATGCGCAGTGGTCGAGTTCATGTTCAGCCTGGAACAGCTCGTGCGCGCCTTTGGCGAGGCCGAATTTTCAGATCGGCTCGAGCGCATCGCTTACAACGCGCTGCCGGCGCACTTCGACGCGAAGATGACGGCGCACCAATATCACCAGCAAGTCAACCAGGTGCTGTGCAACGTCGCCCCACGCGAGTGGACGATGGCCTTCGACGACGCGAACACGTTTGGCCTCGCGCCGCACTTCGGCTGCTGCACCGCTAACTTCCATCAGGGCTGGCCAAAGTTTGTCGGCGCGCTGTGGATGCAATCGCCGGACGGCGGCCTGGTGGCGACAGCCTACGCGCCGAATCAGTTGAAGACCACGCTTGGCGGTGTCGCCGTGACGGTGACAGAGCAAACTGACTATCCATTCAAGGCCGAAGTGCGCTTCGAGATCAACCCGTCGCAACCTGTGCGCTTCCCGCTACGGCTGCGCATTCCTGGTTGGTGCGACACGCCAGAGATCGCCTGCAATGGCAAAGCGCTGGACATCACGGCAGACGCTGCCGGCTTTGCACGGCTGGAGCGCACATGGCGCGCAAAAGATGTCGTCACGCTGCGCCTGCCGCTAAAACTACGCGCCATCCAGCGACCAAACCGCGCCATCGCCCTCGCTGCTGGCCCGCTCAATCTGGTCTTCTGGCCAGGTGAAATTTGGGAGCGCATCGCAGACTCACCCGGCTTTGGAGATTGGGAAGTGCGGCCCCGAAACAGTTGGTCATTCGCGCTGGCGATCGACCCAACGCAGCTGGATCGCTATGTGATTGAGAGCGCCGAAGTGCCGGCGCCGCCCTTTTTCCTGAAAAATCCAATTGAAAATGGCGTCGTGCCGCACGCGCCACTGCGCGCTCGCGTGCCATTGCGGTTGTTCACAGACTGGGCGCTGGAGTCCAACTCTGCCGGACG
Source organism: Thermoflexales bacterium (assembly GCA_039810125.1). Lineage (GTDB taxonomy): Bacteria > Chloroflexota > Anaerolineae > J036 > Brachytrichaceae > JBDHWI01. The sequence continues at coordinate 18,559 of JBDHWI010000028.1, forward strand.
ACCGCCAGCCAGTCCGGTGCGCTCGCGCCGGCCCATTCACATGATGCACCTCGTGCCATACGGCTGCACGCGCATTCGCGTGGCTGAACTGCCCGTGACCGCGCGGCGCGATGCGTTTGTGCCATCGGACGATTGATCTTGCGGCTATCTGGCACGTCAGCCGGTCGTTAAGCGCCTTGTGTTTCAGGCGCCGGCCTCGGGCAGCGCCGGCGGCTTCGGCGGCTTGTAATCACCCAACTCGCCAGTTGCGGCGAAAATCACGCGTTCACACAGGTTCGTCACGCGGTCGCCGATGCGCTCCAGGTTGTGCGAGACCCACACCAGATAGGTGGCTTGCGTCACGATCTTCGGGTCCTGCATCATGTAGGTGAGCAATTCGCGCAGCACCTGGTTGTAGAGCGCATCCACCTCATCATCGCGCGCAGCCACTGCCTTGGCTTCCTCCACATCCATGCGCACAAATGCATCCAGTGCATCGTGGATCATCTTGACCACTACTTCCTGCTGGCGCGGCACATCGATCAACGGTTTTATGGGTGATTCGTCGCCGATGCGAACAGCGATGGACGCAATGCCGCTGGCGTGATCGGAGATGCGCTCCAACTCAATGGCCATGTGGATGCCGGCAACGATATAGCGCAAATCGCGCGCCGCCGGCTGCTGCGTGGCAATCGCGCGCATCGCATCGTTCTCGATCTTGTATCGCAAGTCATTGACCTGCCAGTCGTTTTCAATCACCTGATGCGCCAACGCAAGGTTGCGATCCTTCAGCGCGGCCACAGCTTGCGCCACCTGCACCTCGATCAGCGCGCCCATATGAAGCACATCCTTCCGAATCTCTTCAATGCTGTGATCCAGCGCCGAGCGGATTTGTGTCATGTTCGTCATTCCTTTGTGTTGAAATCTCGCGTTCATCGACGCCTGGGTAAGTTTAGACGAAGCGCGGATGACAGGCGATGAACTCTGACGCCGGCCAATGCGCGAAAAAGCAAAAGGCGAACGCCCTTGATCGTTCGCCTTTCGTTTTGTCCCTACGCAGATTCGAACTGCGACCTACGGCTCCGGAGGCCGGCACTCTATCCATTGAGCTATAGGGACCCGACACATTCCATTCTATCAGGCGCAAATGTGCGTGTCGAGACGGGTTGACATGTTGCGGCGCGCGGCATCTGATTTTTTGGATTGTGTCAAACTGACACGACTTGGCTATAATCGCCCGCGGCCTGTAATCAGGCATCCTTTGCGACAACCAAACATCTAACATGTCTCTAGCTGTGTTGAAATTTGGCGGCACCTCGGTCGGTGACGCCAACGCCATCCGGCAATCTGCCGCAATTGTGCGTGACGCCAGCGCACAATTCGACCGAATCATCGTCGTCACGTCGGCAATGGGCAAGTCGCCCGACCCGCGCGACACGATCAAGGTGACCGACGTGCTGCTTGAAGCGGCAAAGACCTCCGCCTCAGGCGATGGTGAGTCCTTTCACAAGGCCCGCCGGCTGCTGGCCGACAAACATCACATCGCGCTGAATGCACTTGTCACCAACAGCGACGACCGCCGGCGCATCGGTGAGGAGATCGATCAACTACTCGACGGCTTCGAGATGTTGTGCGCCAGCGTGCGCGTGTTGGGCGAAGTCACGCCGCGCGCGCTCGACGCCATCGCCGGCCTCGGCGAGCGCATGGCCGCGCGACTGCTCGCCGGCGCCATCCGCAGCCTGGGCGTCATGTCCGAAGCCCTCGACGCCACCGAGTTCATCATCACGAATGACCGTTATCTCAGCGCCGCGCCGCTAATGGACATCACGCGTGAGCGCACTCGCTCGCGCATCCTGCCGCTGATCGATGGCGGCGTGGTGCCGGTTGTCACCGGCTTCATCGGCGCGACCGACAAGGGCGTCCCCACCACGCTTGGGCGCGGCGGCAGTGATTACAGCGCCAGCATCATCGCAGCCGCGCTCGACGCAACGGACGTGTTCAACTACACCGACGTCGATGGCGTGCTGACCAGTGACCCGCGCATCGTGAAGGATGCCCACACCATCGAGGTGCTGACTGCTGCTGAGATGAGCGAGATGGCTTACTTCGGCGCGTCGGTGTTGCATCCGATGACCATCTCACCGCTGATCGAGAACAACATCCCGCTGCGCGTGAAGAACACCTTCAACCCGGCGCACCCCGGCACGCTGATCGTGCATCGCAGCGATGCCGGCCCCAGCAACAGCATTATCAAGGCCGTCACCGCAATCAAGAACGTCAGCATGATCACGGTATCGGGGCCGGGGCTGAAGGGCGTGCCGGGCATCGCCGGCCGCACCTTCATGGCGGTGGCGCGCACCGGCACCAGCGTGCTGATGATCTCGCAGGCATCCAGCGAGCAGAGCATCTGCTTCGTCATCCCGCGCAGCAGCGTGCATGGCGTGGTCGATGAGTTGCGGCGCGAGTTCAAGACCGAAATCGCCGGCGACGAGATCAACGACGTGACCACCTTCAACGAAGCCTCGATCATCACGGCGGTCGGCATGGGCATCAGCGAGACGCCCGGCGTGAGCGGGCGCGTGTTCAGCGCGCTCGGCACGCACAGCATCAACGTGTATGCCATCGCGCAAGGCTCGTCAGAGTGCGCCATCAGCATGATTGTGAGCGCCGACAAGTGTGACGATGCCGTCCGCTCGGTGCATCAGTTGGCGGTAGCCTAGCGCGGCCGGCACCCGCCAGGCCGCCGGCCCTCTCGCCGTGAAACAAGATTGGTGAGCCGCGCGTGACTAATTCAGTTATTGCGTGTTGAATAGGGAATACGACATCGAATAGAGAAGCTTTCACGAAGCCCAGAAGGGAGAATCAACATGTTGAACAAAGACGTCAAAGCGTATATCGCAGAATTCATCGGCACGTTCGCGCTCGTGTTTCTCGGCTCAGCGGCGGTGTGGCTGGCCAAGTCCAACCCGCAATACAGCGCCGGCCCGCTGGTGCCGGCCTTTGCGCACGGCCTCGCCATCGTCTTCGCGGTCTACTCCATCGGCCACATCAGCGGCGCGCATCTGAACCCCGCCGTGTCCGTCGCGGTCGCCATCGCCGGCGGCATCAAGTGGCTGCAAGCGGGCATCTACATCGTCGTGCAGATCGTGGCGGCGATCGTGGCGGCGCTGGTGCTGAACGCGGTGCTGCTGCCGACGAACAACGTGCCGGCTGCGGCCAACTTCGGCACATTCAGCTTCAACGTCAATGCCACCACCTCGATGGGCGCGCTGGTGATCGAAGCCATCCTGACGTTCTTCCTCGCCTTTGTGGTATGCATGGGCGCGGTCTATGGCAAGGCGGGCAACTTCGCCGGCCTCGCCATTGGCCTGACACTCGCAGGGTGCATCGCTGCCGGTGGCGCCCTCACCGATGCCTCGCTCAACCCGGCGCGCTCAATCGGCCCGGCCATCGTCGCCGGCAACTTGCAATACATCTGGATCTACATCGTCGGCCCGATCCTCGGCGCGGCGGTCGCTGCCATCGTCGCTCGCTACGTCATTCATACCCCTGATGCGAAGGAACAGACTCCGCCGACCAAGAATACTGGCCGCCGGCAATAGTCTCATTCACCCGGGAACGAATCAGCTGGACGAACAATCGATCACGCTCAGCTTGTAGATCCCACCCGCACAACAAGTCAGAGGCGCCAGACACGCGCCTCTGCGTCTGTACAATGACTTCATTGTGACAAAAGGATTTGTAGCGCTGGTAGGCCGGCCCAACGTCGGCAAAAGCACTTTGTTCAACCGGCTCGTCGGCGCGCGGCTGAGCGTCGTCGATGATCGACCCGGCACCACCCGCGATCGCATCCAATCCACCTGCGAATGGGGCGGCGTGGAGTTCACCGTCATCGACACTGGCGGCATCGAGCCATTGGAACAACTGAAGAACAAGGATGCAAAAGTGCTGGCCGAAGGCTCAGCAGATTTTGTGCGCGAGATTCGCGAGCAGGCTGAGATCGCTATTGACGAGGCTGACGTCATCGTGTTCACGGTTGACGCGCAGGTTGGGTTGACGTCGATCGATGAGGCGGTGGCCGGTATCCTGCGCAAGCTGATCGGGCAGCGTCAGGCCGCCGGCAAGGTCGTGCCGCCGGTGCTGGTGGCCGCCAGCAAAGCCGAGGCGCAAGCTCCGCGCGATGCCGCCGTCGAGTTCTACAAGCTCGGCCTGGGTGAGGTGTTTCCAGTTAGCGGCATTCATGGCAGTGGCACCGGCGATTTGCTCGATGCGATTGTCGAAGCGCTGCCGAAGCGCGCCGAAGCAGAGGCCGTCTCAGATGAGATGGTGAAGATTGCACTGGTCGGTCGGCCCAACGTCGGCAAGTCCTCCATGTTCAACCAGTTGATCGGCGAGGACCGCGTGATCGTGAGCGACGTGCCTGGCACCACCCGCGACGCCATCGACACCGTCATTGCATTTACCGACGCCACCGCAAAGGACGCCGGGGACACAGAGAATGCTGAGAAAACAGAGGATTTTGCTGGTCAGGCGTTTGATGTGGAAGAAGCAGATTCGGAATTCGGCGCTGCGAACTCCGAACTCGGAACCCTGCACTCTCAACGCATCACGCTGATCGACACCGCCGGCATCCGCAAACGCGGCGCGATTGATCCAGGCGTGGAGAAGTGGAGCGTGCTGCGCGCCTTCAAGAGCATCGAGCGCGCTGACGTGGCGCTGTTGCTGCTGGATGCCACACAAGGCATCACCGCGCAGGACGAGCACATCGCCGGCTTCATCCTCGACGAAAACAAAAGCGTCGTCGTGCTGGTCAACAAGTGGGATTTGATTGAGAGCGCAGAGAAGGTCGAGCGCAGCGCAAAGCTGGTGGAAGGGCTGGGTTTGCTCACCGAAAAAATGCAGGACTTCATGCAGGTCGTGCAGGATCGGCTGAATTTCCTGAGCTATGTGCCGGTGCTGTTCGTCAGCGCAAAAAGCGGATTTCGCGCCGATCAGATTCTGCCGACGGCGTTGCGGGTGAATGAGGCGCGCTCGATGCGCATCTCAACCAGTGACCTGATGCGGATCGTGCGCGAGGCCAGTGAAAAGCATGCCCCGCCGGCGCGTGGCGGCAAGCGCCTCAAGCTCTATATGGCGCAGCAGGTCAGCGTGAACCCGCCGACCTTCGTCATCCATGTCAACGATGTGACGCTGGCGCACTTCACCTATCAGCGCTTCCTCGAAAATCGCATCCGCGATGAGTTCACATTTCTCGGCACGCCCATTCGCTTGATCTTCCGCGGCCGGCGAGAGGAATGACAGTCGAAGCGCAAGCAGCCCTACCTATCACGCATGATCTCCTGCACTGCGAGCGCCGGCGCGTTCTCCTGGCCATAGCGGTTGCGTGAGTAACTGATGATCAACTCCCGTTTGGCGCGCGTGATGCCGACATACAGCAGCCGCAAGCGCTCGGCAATGTATTCGATGTGCGCCTCGCGCATCAAATCGACCTGATTGACCAGCCCTTCGTAGGCCGGATCGACCAGCAACTCCAGCGCCTTGCGCGCTTCAGTCGCCGGGTCATGCCCGCCGAGGAACCATTGCTGGCCGCGAAACTCGCCGCCGGCGTCGTGCGGGAATTCGATGCGGTCGGCGCTAAGCAGATATACGCGATCCCACTCCAGTCCCTTGGCCTTGTGCATGGTAGTCACCGTGATCTGGCCATCCACCGGTTCGAAGCCGGCTTCGATCAACGAGCTGCTCATGTAACGCTGGCGGTTGGTCGCAATCTCGCTCAACTCATTGGCAATGTCGGTCAACGTAGCCTGCGGGTTGAGTTGCATGAAGCGGCGCAGGCTGACAGCGAGGCTGTGCGCAATTGCCAGATCGGTGTCGCGCGTGAACAGGTCTTGTGAGATGCTGAGTATCAGCTGGTCGACTGGCAGCACGCTGGCGCGCAGCCATTTCGCAGTCAGCGCCGCAATCTGTTCAATCTCGCGCTGGTCTTCTATGGCCACGTCGATGGACTCAGGCAGTGCCGGCGCGCCCTCACCCATCGGAAAGAGCAATCGTTCCGGCCTGGCGCTGCGCAACAAGGTGCGAATGCGGCCATTGCGCGGGTCACCCGGCACACCCAACCCCACCTCCACCATCGCTGCGCGCAGATCGGCCAATACATTCATATTGGTGGGTTGACCACAGAAGCGCACCGCCTGCCCCAGCACGCGCGCGACATCGCGCACCGGCTGCGCGTTGCGCAGTTGATCCTGATACAGCGGGTTGACATGTTCCTGCTGGATGCGCTCAAGGACGGCCACCACGCGCTCGCCCTGATGATTGGTCGGCACAAGGATGGCGCAGGTGCGGTCGCGCTGCGCCAGCACGAACTTCACTGCACTCTGCGCGACCTTTGTGACCTCCGCATCCTCATCATTGAAACTTTGCAGGTGAATGCGCGCATCGCCCGCCGGCGGATTTTGCTGCGCATCGCCGGCCTCGGTCGGGTGGATGAGTGTCTCATCGGTCAACGCATCGCGCCGCACCTCGCCTTCGGGGTGATGCCGCACAGCCCATTCAACAAGGTGATTCGCAAGATCGATGATGGGCTGCCCGCTGCGACCGCTCACAGTCAAGGGCAACACAGTCACGTCGGGCCGGCGCATGAATTCGCGGAAGTAGCGCACATTCGACGCGGTGAACGTGGTCATGATGGCCTGGTTCGGGTCGCCGACGCGCACCCAGTTGCCATGCAACTCCACCAACAGCGACAAGATCACTTCCTGCAAGGGCGTGCTGTCTTGCGCTTCATCTTCGAGGACGAACTGCCAGCGCGCGCTCAACCGGCGGCGGAAGGCGTCATCGTTGGTCAGCGCGCGAATCGCACCCCAGATCAGGTCGTCGAAGTCGAGCCGGCCGCCGGCGTTCATGACTTGCGCGTATCGCTCGTAGATTGCAGCGCCAATGCGCAGAAAGGGCGACGCAGACGCCGGCTGCTGCGCGCTATCGCGCTGGTCGTCCGGCTCATCGAGGTCTGTCGACTCAGCTTCGATCAGGTCACGCACTGCCGCCGGCGTCAACCGCAGGTTCTTCGCCAGCTTGGTCACCTCCGCGCCTAGTCGCTCAGTTGCCTCGCGCCATTTGTCCTCCACCTGCGTGCGTTGCGCGCCGCTCAGGTCGCCGGGCAGGAAGCTCAGCCAGTAATCGCGATAGGTCTGGGTAAACCAGCGCGCAGCTTCGGGCATGGTGTTCTGCCCGCTGATCTCGTCGTCGATGCGGTAATCGGATGCTGTGCCGGCGAGGTCGGGGCGCTCGCGGATGATGCTGTTGGCAAGGCTGTGCAGCGTCATCACGCGATAGCCGGCGTCGGGCAGTTTGCGCTCCATCAGCATGCGGCGAATGCGCCCGCGCACCGTTTCAACCGCAGAGTTGGTGAACGTGACAACCAGCACTTCACCCTCATTTTGAATGCGGTTGTTCGCAATCAACTCGACTGCCAGCGAAGCTAGCGTGTGCGTCTTGCCGCTGCCTGGCACTGCCGAAACGGCTAGTTTGCCGCCGCGGTAATCGGCAATTCTGCCCTGCTCTGCGCGAAGCGTCATAGAACAAATTATCTACACAAACGTAAGCTGAGCCTTAAATCTTTCCCTGCGCCAGCCACACGCGCTGGATGGCGCGATTGAGCATCCCGCTCTCTTCAATGCCCGACACGTCCATCTGGCTCGAGGCCAGCACGATCTCATCGCTGCAGCGGAATGCGAGGCCGCCCACCACACGCGCAAGCATGTCGCGGCTTGCGCTCAACTCATCCTCATCCGTCCACGCCTGCCCCTTGCGCCAGTTGCGCGTCAGCACATACGGATGTGTGAGCGGTTGATACAGTCGGTCATGCCAGCGGGTGGCGCTAATGTCGAGCCAGAACTGCACGCGTGAGCGAAAGTCGCTGGTGAGGTAGGCATACGCCGGCGTCAACAGCACCGCATTCACTGCGCCATCCATACTGGATGCGCCTGCGGCATGCGTCGTCTCCGAAACTGCAGAAGGGTCGCCGGCAATCACTGGCAGCCGCTCCGGAACATACTGCGCAGCCAGCAAGCCCAGCGCAAGGTTGTTGATAAACGCCAGACCCAGGTCGCTGTGTGAAGGTTGCGCCGGCGCTTGCTGCCCTTCCGGCGTAACGACTGATGCAACAGCCTCCGCCTGCGCAGTCACGCCGGCCATCTCAAACGCCTGCCGGAAGGTGCGCGCTGAGCGCACGAGACGGTCCACGATGACCGCGCCATCCACATCGCCGTCGAGGCCGTAGCCCTCCTGCGAAAGCACGTCCGCAAAAAATTGCTGCCAGAACAGATCAATGGGGTATGGCTGGTTTGGGGCTGCAGAGTGGTCGCCCTCACTCGATGCCTGTCGGGTGCGCGCGCCCAGCCACGCTTGCAAGCGCGCGTAGAGCGGCTGAAACTCAAAGCCGACGCGCTCCCACAACGCCTTGTCACCCAGCGCCGGCAGCGTCTTCGCGTCGATCCTGTGTGCGGCGTCAGCCAGCAAATGCGCCCGCACGATGTCGAGGCCGGCGATGCTCATCGAAAGCGCGCGCGCCAACTCCTGCGTCGTCGCCGGCAAATTCCATTGTGGGTTCGCCAGCCGCGCCCACACCGACATCATGCGCGCAATCGGGTGGTCAAACAGCGGGCGCGACGGACGCACCGTGCGCACATCGATGCCGTCCGGGCGCAGTCGCTCCTGCAACTCAAAGCGCAGCACATCTTCGACAATCGGCGCAAGCACTGCGATGTCCTTTGGCTTCACTCCGCTCTGCACCAGCGCGCGGATGCGCTCAACGATCTGCTGCACCATTTGCGTCCAATAGCGCTCACCCTGCAGCAATGTCACGCACCCCAGCACGCCGGCATCCAGATTACGCGGGCGGCTGTTGGTTTGAATGGCAGTCATCAGCGCAGCGCCAAACTTTGCCGGCGAGGCCGGCGCATCGGCAGACAGACGCGGGTCAGATGACTCGATCACCGTGTCGCATAGCGCTCGCAATGCGCGCGCCGACGCGCGGTCTGCACCAAGAAACAAGCGGTAGCTGCCCGGGTCATCCTCCACCAGCATGGCTGAATCGCACAAACGCATCACCTGCGCAATAAACAGGTGCTCCACCGGTGGCGTCTCTTCGATGTTGTCGGCGAGGATGTGCCGATAGCGCGCCTGGATGAACTCCTGATAGAAATCTGCATCGAGCAGATGCTCCCCAAAGACGCTCATCGACAGCGAAAAGTCAACCAGGTTGTGTCGCAGGCAAAAATGGCGAAACGCGAGAGCGATGTCTTGCACGCGGCGAAAATGTTGCGCGCGCGGTTCTGGTCCAAGCCACGCCGCATTCAGCCGCTCAGCCAACTCGTGCAATGGGAAATTGGCTGTCGCAGCCTTGTTCATGCTGTCGAGGATCTGCGAGATCAAACGCGGCCGGCTGAGCTTGAGATCTGCAAATTCGGCGATGTTCGGCGCAGCGATCTGGTCGAGGAAGGATTGCGCCAATTCCACGTCGATGAAAACTGCCTCACGCTTGGGGTGGGCAAAGCCGGCGCGCGGTGCGATGCGCGGGAAGAACAGCGCCACGTGCTGCTGCGCGAGGGAATAGATCGTGCTGATGAATGGCTCGCCGCGCGTGCGGCGCTTCACGCGCGACTGCGCTGTGCGAAAGCGTTCGGCCTGCGCCTGCTGTGGTGTGAGCAACAAAACACGGTCAGGGCGAACGCCGGCATCGAGCAAGGTGACGAGATGATCGGCCAGCCGGCTGGACTTGCCGGTGCCGGGGTGGCCAGTGAGGTATTGCTTGGCAGCCATCGCAATCTGCGCGCCAGTGGCCGTCGATGCTGGCGGCCGAAAAACTAAAACGCCGCAGTCACCTGCGGCGTTATGGGCAATTACTTGTTGTTGATGTGTGTGATCTTGAACTTTAGCGCGCCGGCCGGCGTCTGCACCTGCACCACATCGTTCACCTTGTGGCCCAGCAGCGTGCGCCCCAGCGGCGATTCGTTGCTGATGCGGCCATTCATTGGGTCGGCCTCTGCCGATCCGACGATGGTGTAATGCTCCTTCTCGCCGGAGCCGACTTCGCTGACCGTAATCTTGCTGCCCAGCCGAACCTCGTTGGCCGGCCCCTTGTTCTCGATCAATACGGCGTTGGCCAGAATCGTCTCGATATCCAGAATGCGGCCCTCGACAAAGGCCTGTTCATTCTTAGCATCCTCATATTCCGGATTCTCTTCCACTTCGCCTTCAGACATGGCATCGTGAAGCCGCTGCGCCACTTCAGCGCGCCGCACACTCTTCAGATGCTCCAACTCTTCCTCTAGCTTCTTCAACCCTTCAGGCGTAAGGTATTCTTGTTCGACCATAGCGATGCTTCAAACCCCCAAACATGTTCTCATGCGCGGCCCTTCATCAGCAAACCGTAAGCGACGACGGCCTAAAACGAAAGAGGCGTCAAGGCGCCTCTTTTGTTGCATGGCGGTAGTATATCTACGTTAGAAGTGTTTGCAAGTTACGCGGTTTGACTGATTCTCTGCCGTCACGTAGATTGTCGTGCGCATCCCGTCATCCTGCAGGCGGGCGTCGGGAGATGCACAGTGTCATCAACGCTGCCTGCCAGATCACTCAATCGAGAGTTTATGTTCAAAGTCGTTATTACCGATCATGCGTTTACGAATGTTGAACCGGAGCGTGCCGCGCTGCGGGGGTTGGCCGAAGTCATCGATGCCAATCCGCTGCGCACGGAAGATGAGGTGATTCACGCGGCAAAAGATGCCGACGCGATCATCTTCGCCTTCGCGCCAATCACCGCGCGCGTGCTGGATGCACTGCCAAAGCTGCGCGTGGCTGTGCGCAACGGTGTAGGCTATGATGCCATCGACGTGCCGGCAGCCACCGAGCGCGGCATCTGGGTGGCAAACGTGCCGGACTACTGCATCTCCGAAGTGGCCGATCACGCGATGGCGCTGCTGCTGGGATTGGCGCGCAAGCTGATGCCGATGGATGCCAGCATGCGACGCGGCGAATTCAACGTAATTCAAGTGGGTCGGCCCATCTATCGCATCGAGGGCAAGACACTCGGCCTGATCGGCATGGGGCGCATCGGACGCGAGGTGGCCAGGCGTGCAAAGGGCTTCGGGTTGAATGTGATCGTGTGCGACAAATATCTGTCGCCGGAGCAGGCGCAGACCGCCGGCGCGTCACTCGCCTCCTTCGACGATGTGATGCAGCATGCGGACTTCATTTCCATTCACACGCCATTGACGAGTGAGACACGCCACATGATAAACGCCGAGGCGATTCGGATGATGAAGCCGACGGCGTATCTGGTCAACGTAGCGCGCGGGGCGATTATCGATACGGTGGCATTGGCCGAGGCGCTGCTGGATGGCGCGATTGCCGGCGCCGGCATTGACGTGTTCGAAAAGGAGCCGCTGCCGGCAGATCATCCCCTGCGCAGCGCGCCGAACACGATTCTCAACCCCCATGCCGCGTGGTATTCCGAGGAGTCGCTGACGCAATTGCAGGCCAGCGCCGGCGAAGAGGTGGCGCGCGTGCTGCGCGGCGAGCCATTGAAGAACCCCGTGAACAGGCCGGCGAATCCCAGAACTTGATCCGTGCCGCACAGCACGTCTGGCATGGTCTCACTCCTTACAATCTCTGCTATGAACATCGAGCAAGTTGAACTCTTTCACATCCGCATCCCGCTGGTCGCGCCATTCGAAACCAGCTTCGGCGTCACAACCGACCGCGACGCAATTCTTGCGAAAGTCACCACCGCTGATGGCGTGGTGGGATGGGGTGAGTTCACCGGCGACGGGCCGGGCTATTCCTATGAAACCGAGGAGACGGGATGGCACATCCTGCGCGACTATCTCATTCCCTTGCTGCTGAAAGCGCCGCTCGCCCACCCCAACGACATCGTTGAGCGCTTCAAGGGCGTGCGCGGCCACAATTTTGCAAAGGCGACGCTGGAAAGCGCTTTGTGGGACATTGCAGCGCAAGAGCAGAACCTGAGCCTGCGCGACTTCATCGGCAAAACGACTGGCCGCGAGATGAAAGATCGCGTCGTTGTCGGCGTCAGCATCGGCATCCAGCCCAGCACCGAAAAGCTGATCGAGAAGATTCACAGCTTTTTACAATACGGCTATCTGCGCATCAAGATCAAGATCAAGCCCGGCCGCGACATACAGGATGCGCGTGCCGCCCGCGCCGCCATCCCTGATCGCATGCTCATGGTGGATGCGAACAGCGCCTACACCTTGAAGGATGTCGAACTGCTGCGGCAGTTGGATGATCTCAACCTGCTCATGATCGAGCAGCCACTGGGGTATGACGACATCTACGAGCACAGCAAATTGCAGCCGCAATTGAAAACACCGATCTGTCTCGATGAGAGCATCCACACGCCCGATCACGCTCGCATGGGCATCGAGCTCGGCGCATGCAAGATCATCAACATCAAGCAGGGGCGCGTGGGCGGGCTGACGAATGCAATTGCGATTCACGACATCTGCGAGGCCGCCGGCGTGCCGGTGTGGTGCGGCGGCATGCTGGAGACCGGCGTGGGTCGCGCATTGAACCTGGCGCTGGCTGCGTTGCCGAACTTCAAGCTGCCGAGCGACTTGAGCGCAAGCAATCGCTACTACAACCCCGACCTGATCGACCCGCCCTTCGACATCAACGCCGACGGCACCCTGAGCGTGCCGAATGGCGTGGGGCTGGGCGTGCACATCGTGCCGGAGCGGCTGAAGAAGCTGACGCTGCGGCAAGACAGGATGTCAAAGTAATCTCGCATCTGTCATCTCAGATCTATCGCTTGCCCCATGCACATCGGCATTTTCGGAGGCACATTCGATCCGCCGCACGTCGGCCATCTGGTCATCGCCGATCAGGCTCTGACGCAGTTGAAGCTGGATGCGGTGTGGTTCATGCCGGCCGGTCAGCCGCCGCACAAACTGAACAATCTCGTCAGCGCGGCAGCGCATCGTGTGGCGATGACGCGGCTGGCGATTGCAAACCACGCCGGCTTTCACCTCTCCACCTTCGATGTCGACCGCCCGGCCCCACATTACTCTGCAACTGCCATCGAAACATTGGAGCAGCAGCATCCACAACACGACTGGTGTTTCATCATGGGCGCAGATTCACTGGTGGATCTGCCGCGCTGGCACACGCCGCGCCGGCTGATCGCACTGGCAACGCTGGCAGTAGCCGGCCGGCCTGGCGTGCATCCCGATCTCA
>JBDHWI010000029.1:0-31517 GCA_039810125.1 Thermoflexales bacterium
ATTCCGGTCACGGTCAAGATCGGCGACACCGAGTGGACGACCTCGCTCTTCCCCAAGGATGGCCGCTACCTCGTGCCGATTCGCGCCAACGTCCGCAAGCGCGAAGGGATTGAAGAGGGCGACACGGTTGACATTCAACTCGACGTCGGCGGCAAAGGGGGCATGTTGATATGAATGCAGATGCTTTTCGCCATCTCTACGGCTATCACTTCTCCGAAAACCGCATCCTGTGGGATAGCTATGTGACGCAACTGACCGATGCACAATTCACGCAGCAGGCGAGCTACTCACACGGCTCGGTGCGCGACCAAATCGTGCATCTGATGAGCTGTGATGAAATGTGGTTCAGCGAACTGCTAAACGCCGAGCCGCCGGCGCCCTTCCCGCCCGAAGAGAATGATCGAGCCGCCATCCGTGCGCGCTGGGATCAGATTGAGCAAAATATGCGCGATTATCTCGCCGGCTTGCAGGACGATATGTTGCTCTCAAAACCCATCGTGGAACCTGAAGAGGATCAAGTGCTGTTCGTCTGGCAGGTGCTATTGCATGTGGTCAACCACGGCACCGACCACCGTGCGCAGTTACTACGCCAGCTCAACGACCTCGGCGTGAAGACGGTGTCGCAGGACTACATTTTCTACGTCTACGAGCATTTGTGACTTTCATTGAAACCTGTGCGGCTTCGATGATAACGACCCCACCCTTAACCTCCCCAATGGGGAGGGGAGTATTGACTCCGATCCAAACTACAATCGCGCTCTCGTAATGAATTCACAATCGCAAATAGAACAAAAAACGCTGTGCATTGTCGGGCTGGGGTTGATGGGCGCATCGCTGGCGCTGGCGGTGCGTGGCAAATATAGCCGTATCACCGCCGTGACCCGCCGGCAAGCCACCGCCAACGAAGCCCTGCGACGCAATATCGTTGATGCCGCATCGACGGACTTCAACGCCATTCAAGAGGCCGGCATCGTGGTGCTGGCCGCACCGGTGCGAACGATCATCGAGCAGTTGAAGCAACTTCAAAAGGGATCAGTTGCCTCGCTCATCGTCACCGACCTCGGCAGCACGAAGACCGAAATCGTGAAAGCGATGGACGCGCTGCCGGCAACCATGCGCGCCGTCGGCAGCCATCCCATGTGCGGCAAGGAGGTCACCGGCCTCGACGCGGCCGACGCGACGCTGTATCACAACAGAGCATGGGTGCTGACGCGCACGCAGCGCACCGACGAAGCCGCCTTCGCAACGGTCAAGGCGCTGGCAGAAAACGCCGGCGCCAACACGCTCGAACTGGATGCACAGCGCCACGACCAACTCGTCGCATGGATCAGCCACCTGCCCTATGCCGTGTCTGCCGCACTGGCAAGCACGGTCGATGCAGCCAGTCTGAACGACGCTGCGGTGTATCGGGTGGCGGCGGGCGGCTTTCGCGACACCACGCGCATCGCCGGCAGCGACGTGAGCATGATGCTCGACATCCTGCTCACCAACCGCGACGCCGTGCTGAACAGCGTGCGCGATTTTCAGTTCACGCTCGATCAATTTACCGCCATGCTGGAGCGCCGCGACGAAGCCGGCTTGCGGGCGTTTCTGTCGGCGGCGGCGGAAGCGCGCAGATTGAATGTCAAGCAAGCAAATTGAGCGACGCAGAAACAGAAGCATTAGAAACACCAGTATGGATTGAGTGTGCTGTGCTTTGAAATAATCGATGTCATCCATCCCCATCTCCCCATCTCTCCACCCTGCTAACAAGACACTGCGTAGATCGAAACTGCGCGGGACGCTGCGCGTGCCGAGCGACCGCAGCATCACCGTGCGCGCAGCGCTGATCGGCAGCATCGCAGATGGCGTCAGCCGCGTGCGCGAGCCCCTGGATAGCGATGACACCAATGCGGCCTTGCAATGCATGGCCGACCTCGGCGCAAGCGTTGCGCCGCTCAGCACGCTGTGCGACCCGCTCGGCCTGCGCATCCCTGGCGCCGGCCTGCACGGGTTGAGGGGCAGCCAGACGCCCCTGTTTTGCAATTCATCCGGCACAACGATGCGCCTGCTGGCAGGCTTCCTCGCTGGTCAGTCATTCGACAGCGCGCTCGACGGCAGCGAGCAACTGCGCAGGCGCCCGATGCGTCGCGTGACCGAGCCGCTGCGACAGATGGGCGCGCGGATCGACGACACGGCTGGCTGCGCACCGCTGAAAATCACGAAGGCGATATCGCCCTTGCGTGGCATCGAATATGCCATGCCGGTGGCAAGCGCGCAGGTGAAGAGTGCGCTGCTGCTCGCCGGCCTGTATGCCGACGCGCCGACGATCATCCACGAGCCGGCGCCCACGCGTGACCACACTGAGCGCATGCTGCGCGCCGCCGGCGCGAATGTGCAGACGCTGGCGCAGGCTGATGGCCGCTCGACCATCACGCTTACGCCGGCGACAGCGTTGCGAGCGCTGGATTTCATGGTGCCGGCAGATTTCTCATCGGCAGCGTTCTTTCTCGTCGCCGGCGCCATTGCGCCGCATGCGCACATTCGGCTGGTCGAAGTCGGCTTGAACCCGACCCGGCTTGGCCTGCTGGATGCGCTGCAGGCAATGGGCGCGCAAATCATCCTCAGCAACGTGCACGACGAAGGGGGCGAACCGATGGGCGATCTGGATGTGTCGTTCACAGAGTTGGGCGCTGTTGACATCGGCGGCAGCCTCACCGCGCGCATGATCGACGAGTTCCCCGTGTTTGCCGTGGCCGCCACACAAGCCAAAGGCAAGACGGTGGTGCGCGACGCACAAGAGTTGCGCGTGAAAGAGAGCAACCGGCTCGAAGGCCTGGTGAATGAATTGCGCAAATTGGGCGCGCAAATCGCGCCAACTGAGGACGGTTTTGTGATCGAAGGGCCGGCCAGGTTGCGCGGCGCAGTCGTGGATGGCCTGGGCGATCACCGCGTGGCGATGGCGCTAGCCGTGGCGGCGATGGTAGCCGACGGCGACACCACGATCCTCGGCGCGGATTGTGTGGCGAAAACCTATCCGACCTTTTTCAGGGATCTGGAATCTATTTCGGATCTGTGATTTTGGATTGCAGATCGATTCAGCTTCGATCCGGCATCCAAAATGAAGAATCAAAAAATGATCGTTGGTTTGATCGGTCATCCGGTGGCGCACAGCAAAAGCCCGCTGATGCAGAGTGCGGCATTCGCACACGCCGGCCTGCACGGCTGGCAGTATGAGCTGTGGGATACGCCGCTGGACGCATTGCCGGCGCGCATGACGATGCTCCGCGAGCGCAGCGAGGTCGCCGGCTGCAACATCACCATCCCGCACAAGCAAAACGTGATGCCGTATCTCGACGCCATCAGCGAGCATGCGCGATCAATTGGGGCGGTGAATACAGTGATGCAGTTCACCCCCACCCAACCCTCTTCCCAAGGGAAGAGGCTTTACGGCGACAACACCGACTGGATTGGCTGGCTGAATGACGTGGCATGGCACGGTGTGGATATGCGCGATGTGAAGCGGGCGCTGGTGCTGGGCGCCGGCGGCTCGGCGCGCGCCATCGTGTATGCGCTGGCACAAGCCGGCGCTGAGGTGATGATCGTCAACCGCGACGTCGAGCGCGCGCTAAAACTGGCAGCGGATTTCGGCATGGCCGGCGCGGGGTTGAGCGAGATCGCAACCTATGCGCGTGAAGCGCAGCCGCAGCTGATCGTAAATTGCACCTCCGCCGGCATGTGGCCGAACGACGACGCCACGCCGTGGCCCGACACTGCGCCCTTCCCGACCGGCGCAGTGCTATATGACCTGGTTTACAAGCCGCGCATGACCAAACTGATGCTGCAGGCGCAGCGCGCCGGCGCGCGCACCATCGGCGGCATCGGTATGCTGGCCGAACAAGGCGCTGCGGCATTTGAAAAGTGGACCGGCGTGCCGGCGGCGCACGTCGCATCGATCATGCGAAGCGCGCTGGAAGATGCGTGACACGCGTGCCGCTCAGCCGCACGCCGGCAATTAAAATCAAAAACCATCATGCTTCGATTTCTAACCGCCGGCGAATCGCACGGCCCATCCCTCACCGCCATCCTGGAGGGCATGCCAGCCGGCCTGCCGCTGACGTCTGAGCTGATCGACCGCGATCTGGCGCGCCGGCAGCAAGGCTATGGCAGTGGCGGTCGCATGAAGATTGAGCGCGACCATGCGCAACTCACCGCCGGCGTGACAGCCGGCAAGACCACCGGTGCGCCCATCACCTTCATCGTGAACAACTTCGATTACGACAAGTGGAAAGACCGCGACATCGAAGCGATGACCATTCCCCGCCCCGGCCATGCCGATCTGACTGGCGCGGTGAAATACGGCTATCGCGAGTTGCGGCTCGCACTGGAGCGCGCGTCGGCGCGTGAGACAACGATGCGCGTGGCGGTTGGTTCCGCGTGCCGCGCATTGTTGGCGCAATTCGGCATCGTAGTCGGCGGCTATGTGGTAAGCGTGGGAGATGTGACTACAGCGCCAGACACCTCACATCACGTATCAGAAGCCGATTATCTTGCGCGCTTCGAGCGGGCCGAGGCGAGCGATGTGCGCTGCCACGATGAGGCAACAAGCGAGCAGATGCGGGCGAAGATTCGCGCCATCATGGAAGCGAAAGACACGCTGGGAGGCGTGATCGAAGTGGCAGCGTTACATGTGCCGGCGGGATTGGGCAGCCACGTGCATTGGGATCGCCGGCTGAGCGGGCAACTGGCGCAGGCGGTGATGAGCATCCACTCAGTGAAAGGCGTAGAGATCGGCGATGGTTTTGCCGAAACATTGCGCCCGGGCACGCAGGCACAGGACGAGTTGTTCGTGGAAGAAGGCGAAATCAGGCAGCGCAGCAACCACGCCGGCGGCCTTGAGGGCGGCATCAGCAACGGCGCGCCGATCATCCTTCGTGCCGCTCTGAAGCCCATTGCAACCACCTTGAATCCGCTCAACTCAGTCGATCTGGCCAATGGCGAGGCAGTGAAGACAAAATATGAGCGCAGTGATTTCTGCCAGGTGCCGCGCGCTGTGCCAATTGTGGAGGCGATGGCGTGCTTTGTGCTGGCGAATGCATTGCTCGACAAGCTCGGCGGTGACAGCATCGATGAGATGAAGCCACGCTTTGACGCCCTGCGCAAATTGCGTTTCGACCAGTTGCCAATGGATGCAGCACCCTGGCGCTTCGGTTACAGCCTATAGCCGAGCGCAGGGCAGACGCGCCCGCCGGCGAGGCAGTCATGGTCACTGACCACAGCGCTTGAAGCCAACGCGCACGCTCTCGGCTAGATTCTCGTCATTTGGCGCAAGCTCCAGCACCTTGTTGAAATACGGGATGGCTTGATCGCAGTTCTGCGTAATCTGCAGCGCAAAGCCCAGATTCAAATAATCGTAGGCAGTAAGCGGCTGGCTGATCTGCTGACTGATGGTGATCGCCTGCCGGTAGTCATCGACGGCCTCGAAATAGCCACGCTGCGCAAACAGAATTTCACCGCGCCGCGTCCAAGCCTTCAACCGCATTGGGTTTAGCTCGATGGCTTTGTCCAGCACCACGCGCGCCTTGCCAAACTCGCCGATGAATTGATATGCGCCGCCGAGTTGAAAGTAGGCCTCGTCGTTGCCCGGGTCCATCTCGATCACGCGCTGAAAGGTTTTGATGGCGCTATCGCTATTGCCTTGAATCAGATAGATGCGGCCAATCGCATTCATCACGTGCGGCATGTTTGGGTCGCGCTCCAGCGCGCGCTGGTAGTGATACAGCGCGTCATCATAGCGGCCAAATGCATCATAGGCATAGCCTAGTGCGCGCATGGCGTCGGCGTTTTGCGGTTCAAGGTCGACAGCGGTTTCGGCAGACGACTTGGCAGAGGCGAAGTCGCCATCATCCGCCTGCGCCTCGGCAAGGTATGCAAAGCCGTCAGCATATTTCGGGTTCGCAGCCACCACAGCATTGCACAAGTCCACGGCCTCTTTGGCGCGCTTCTGCCAATCAATTGCGAGGCACAACACCGCCTTCGCGGCAAGGTGATTCGGATCGATCTCCAAGGCCTTGCGCGCGCGCTGTTCCGCTTTTTCGGGCTGACCGATGAAGACGAGCAAGCGCGCAGCGCGGCGCAACAAGTCGGCGTCATTGGGCCGGCGCCGGCTGGCCTTGTCGAGGGAATCCACCGCTGCACGATAGTCGCCGCGCTGCTCAGCGTCCTGCGCCTGCATCAGAAAATCATCAACAGAGCGGGTGGGAGTAGCAATGATCTGCGGAGTGGGCGTGCGGACGTTGCGACCGAACTGGATGCCATTGCCCAAGCGTTGCTGCACGAGCAGATAGCCGCCGGCCACCAACCCGGCCACCACAAATAAGCCCATCCAAAACAAAGCGCCATTGCTGCGCCGGCGGCGCTTGAATGTGCCAGACAAATGTCGATCTCGCAAACGCACCAAGCGATGTTAGCATGCCCGCCTGAGCAGTTTTTAAGAGGCCAACCACATGACTGCAAATGAAAAAGAGGGACAAATGTCCCTCTTTTTCTGGTTGATATTCAACTGGAACGCGCTTACGCCCGCTCTGGCTGGAACAACATCCCTTCCAGCAACCTCTCCACTGCCATGGTGTGGCTGTCCACGCCATGCGACTTGAAGTATTCGGAGTTGCAACTCCACTTGCCATGATCGTAGGTGACCAGATATTCGCCATTGTCGCCGCGAACCATCACTTGAAAGGTCAAAAAGGTGAACCGATCCTTTTCCTCGGCGTAGCGATGCGCCTTCTCAATCTTTCCGATCATGCCTGAATCCATCATCGTAGGTACCTCCTGAAATTGGACGGACTGATTTTGGACGAAACAAAAAGGCACGCAGCGTGTCGCCTGCGTGCCCTAATTCACATGGATGCTGGTCCCCAAAAATGTTTTGATCACCATTGGTGGCATTGTAGTATTTCACGTTGGCATGTCAACTAGACAAAAGACCAATCCAACCTTCGACTACCTGACAGATGTCTTGGCAAGCTCTGTATGACGTTATGCAGTGATGAATGGCATGATTTTTTGGCGATGCTTGCACAGGCAAAATACTGCGCCAAATGATGCGCAATGTGCGGGTTTGAACTTGCAAAATCTGAAATCACTCCACCTTTCTTCTGGCTTCCTCGCGCTGTATGTGTTGTCGATGCCGGCATACGCCCTGATCCGTCTCAGTGCTGATGCGACGTCCACTGCCATCGCCACCGCCGCGACCGCCGGCTTCCTCTTCCTGTTCTCACTGGCGCATTGCATCGAAACGCGCGGGTGGCTGCGCGCGACGCTCATGCTGGCGGCTGCCTTCACCATCGCGCTTTTGATGGAATATCTTGGCAGCAAGCACGGCTTTCTCTTCGGCAATTACGCCTACACCGACAACCTCGGCTTCAAGGCGCTCAACCAGGTGCCGGCCATCATCCCTATCGCGTGGTTCATGATGCTGTATCCGTCATGGGAGATGGGGCGCCTGTTGACGCGACGCTTCTCAGGCGTCATGCATCATGTGTCTTGCATCATGGTTGCTGCGCTTGCCATGACCGCGTGGGATCTCAGCCTTGATCCGCGCATGGTTGCCGATGGCAATTGGATCTGGCTCGATGGCGGCTTGTATTTCGGTATCCCGCTCAGCAATTTCGCCGGCTGGTTCATCACCTCAGCGCTGATCTATGGGTTCTGGTCGCGCATCGACAAAGCAGAATGGAGAGATCAGCGTGAGCAATTTGTCGAGTTCCATTCCCGATTGCCCATCTGGGCTTATATCATCACCTGGATCGGTGAGAGCATGGCGAACGCGCTGTTTTGGGGCGGGCCGGCGGTGGCGCTGTGCGTATTCGTGGCGATGGGGCTGTTTGGCGGGCCGGCGCTGCGCTTGCTCATTCACAGCAATCGCACTACACGGTTTCAACGCGTCACAGATGGTGAGATGAAGGGATGAGGAGATGGGAAGGTGGCGAATCTCTCATCCGCCGGCCTTTCCATCCCCACCCCTCCTCCAAGGCGTCAAAAATCACATCACGATATTGACCAGCCGGCCCTTCACATAGATCACCTGACGCGGAGTTGTGCCATCGATGAAGCGCTTTGCCCCTTCGGTCACCAGTGCCGCCTGCTTCACCGTTTCGTCATCAGCGCTCGCCGGCACTGTCACGCGGTCGCGCACCTTGCCATTCACCTGCACCACCACCGTGATCTCATCCTCCTTCGCAGCGGCCTCATCGGCCACGGGGAAGGCGGCCTTGTGAATGCTATAGGCATTGCCCATCCGCGCCCACAACTCTTCGGCTATGTGCGGTGCAATCGGCGCCAGCATCCTCACTAGAATGTCGATGCTTTCGTTCCATTCCGGTGCGCCGGCCAGGCCGGCGTCACGCGCTTTGTAGAGCGTGTTGGTGAACTCCATCATCGCCGCGATCATCGTGTTGAACGAGAACGCCTTCAGATCGCGCTCATAGCGCAAGATGGTCTGGTGCGCAACGCGGCGCAGATCCTTCGCGCTTACCTGCGCGGCCGGCCCCTTGTCGTCATTCGGCGCCAGCACGATGCGCCACACGCGATCCAGCCAGCGCCGCACACCCGGCACGCCCTGAGTGCTCCACGGCACAGTCTGCGTGAAGTCACTGATGAACATCTCGTAGCCGCGCAACGCATCTGCGCCATGCTCGGCGATGACTTCGTCGGGCGTAATCACGTTGCCCTTCGACTTGCTCATCTTCTCGTAGAACTCGCGCCCCTTCTCGTCCACCTGTTTCTGCGGCGACAAGATCATGCCTTGATTGCGCAGCGCCTTGAACGGCTCGATGAACTTCACCACGCCGATGTCGAACAGCACTTTCGTCCACATGCGCGCATACAGCAGGTGCAGCACAGCATGTTCCGCGCCGCCCACATACATGTCCACCGGCAGCCAGTAGTCGATCTGTTCGGAACGGCCGATCAGGGCGTTGTTGTGCGGGTCGGCAAAGCGGATGTAGTACCACGACGAGCAGGCCCACGTCGCCATCGTGTCGGTCTCGCGCTCACCGTTCGGCGCATGGATGAATTCGGGGATGCTCGCCAGCGGCGATTCGCCATTCGGCCCGGGCTCATAATCCTTCACCTGCGGCAGCAGCACCGGCAACGCGCTCTCGCTCACGGTCTGCGGACCATCTGGCGTATGCACGATCGGGATAGGCGTGCCCCAGTAGCGCTGCCGGCTGATCAGCCACGGACGGATGCGGTAGTTTACGCGGCGCTTGCCAAAGCCCATCTCCTCGCAATATTCGGTCGCCGCACGGATGCACGCCTTGCCATCCTCGCCAGTGTTCATGCCAGTGATGGGGCCGCTATCGACCATCACACCCTGCTTCTCCTCATAGGCCCGCTCCAGCGTGTCGCCATCAATCACGCGATTGGGCGGCATGACGACGACCTTCACTGGCAAGCCGAACTTGCGCGCAAACTCGAAGTCGCGCTGGTCATGCGCCGGCACCGCCATGATCGCGCCCGTGCCATAGCCCATCAACACATAGTCCGCAATCCAGACCGGGATGCGCTCCTTGTTGACTGGATTGATGGCATATGCGCCGGTGAAGACGCCGGTTTTCTCGCGGCCCTCGGCAGTGCGCTGCTCATCCGTCTCGCCTTTGGCGGAGGCGATGTATTGCTCAACTGCTGCGCGTTGCGCGTCGGTCACGATCTGGCTCACCAGCGGATGCTCCGGCGACAGCACCATGAACGTCGCGCCCCACAGCGTATCAGGGCGAGTGGTAAAGACGGTGATTGAGTTCCGAGAGGATTCATTTGGCCCGCGAAACTCGGAACTCGAGACCTGAAATTCCACCTCGGCGCCTTCACTCTTGCCGATCCAGTTGCGCTGCATGGTGACGATCTGCTCCGGCCAGTCGACCGTATCCAAATCGTTGATCAGGCGCTCGGCATAGGCCGGGATGCGGAAGAACCACTGACGAATGGTGCGCTTGATGACCAATGCGCCACTACGCCAGGCACGGCCGCCTTCGACCTCCTCATCAGCCACCACCACCTTGTCGACGGGGTCCCAGTTCACGGTGCTTTCCTGTTGGAAGGCCAGCCGGAAATTCGACAGGTATTCGTTTTGTTCGCGCTTGCTCATGGCGCGCCATTGCTCCGCGCTGATCGCCGGCGTGCCCTTGTTCGCGGTTGCCGCCCCTTCCGCATGGCCGTCGATGTAATCGAAGAGCGCCTGCGCGCCCTGCGCACTCAACTCAGCCACCAGCGTATCGATCGGCGTCGCCTTGTCCTGACGCGGGTCATACCAACTGTTGAACAGGCGGATGAAGATCCACTGCGTCCATTTGTAATAATCATCGTGGGCGCTGTTGATCAGGCGCGACCAGTCGTAGCTCAGACCCATCAGCTTGTATTGGCGCACATAGTTAGCCGAGTATTTTTCGTTCAACCCGTGCGGGTCAACTTTCAGTTTGATGGCGGCGTTCTCCGTCGGCAGACCAAATGCGTCAAAACCCATCGGGTGCAGCACGTTGTACCTCTTCATGCGGTAGTAGCGCGCAATCACATCGGTTGGCACGTAGTTGCGGGCGTGGCCGACACTCATGCCTTCGCCCGACGGGTAGGGGTAGAAGTCGAGAATGTAGTACTTCGGCTTGTCGCCGGCCGGCTCGGTTTTATACAGTTGATCTGCCTCCCAGCGCTGCTGCCACTTCGGCTCGATCTCCTGCGGGTTGTATCTGTCTGCCATCTTGCCCTCGCTCTGACCCCCTCCTACATGCTCCTACACGGCAGGAAAGGAAAATGAAAAAGCCCACTCATCCGCTCAGGGACGAGTGGGCCCGTGGTACCACCCTGATTCAGTAATCGGCAATTGGCAGTCGATGGCTGATCATCGCCGGCGGCACGCCGCCAATGATCCATCACTCGCCACCACTTGCACGACACTCTCTGCTGCGCGATAACGGGCGCAAACCGTGCGGTTGCAACTTGCGGATGAGTTCGGCCTGATGCGCTCTCTGTAAGCACGGTGCTGGGCTTCCACCTCGCTCTCCCAACTCGCTGCAAGAGATGGCCTACTACTTCCGGTCATCGTTCTAAAAATACCGGCCTCCTTGGAGAAGCCTAGTATTTCGGTTGTGTGGACCTGAGGGGACTTGAACCCCTGACCTTCTCAATGCCATTGAGACGCGCTCCCAACTGCGCTACAGGCCCGTGAATGGGTTGAGATTATAGCGCACACCTTTCTCAAAAGGCAATAGCGTTTTCCCGCGCTGCTCACAAATTCTCGCCGGCGCGTTCCAATGTCGCAGGAACAGCTGAAGCGCTACAGAATTACACAACCAGCTTGCCTCGCCGCACAGCGAACGACGATTTCTCGCAGCTCCGGGCGTGATTTCGACCCGCCAACTAGCCAACTGGCCAGGTCCTTCACAGCATTCTTTCAACACACTTGCAAACCGCAATTGTGTAAGCTTTTCTTGGCACAACAATGACACGCGGGTAACCACTAAATGGCGATTACAAGCAAGCAGGAACGCCTATGGTGTAAGCGGAGAACGTGCGCTTCAGGTGAGGCGCGCCTTACTATTTGTCAGTTCGGGGGTATTCATGATCCGCATTCGCGTCATCGCCGCTGCCTGCGCGCTCATTTGCGCATCGTCACTCTTGAATTCGCCGGCATCCGCCGCGCCGCCCGCCCTTCCGCATATCGCACCCACAGCCAGCATCACGGTCTTGCCCGGCTCGCAAGCCGGCGCATCGCTGCTGGGAGCCTTCAAACTGCAGAGCTTTGGCAGTCACTCCAATTCACTGACTGCCGACGACCTGTTTTTGGGAATCACCTCCTCGGACGCAACTCCCTTCAAAAACCGCGTCAATTTCTATAACAACGACAGCACGCCCAGCATCGGCGTCAAGTCCGGCGACTGCGATGGCAATTGGGACACCAATGGCTCGAACAGCCTGGTGATGGAATATCAGCCGGCTGTATCCGACCGGCTAACCATCACCCTTTCAAACACCGCAGTTGTAAGCGACATCAATTGCTCCCTGATTTTCAACAATTTCACCACCGTCATCAGCACCCAGAAGGGCCTTGCTGCTTCGCAACTTGTTCCGCTGATGAACTACATCGAAGTCACTATCAAACGCAACTCCAACGGCTACACCAGCACACTCTCCAACCTGACGTTGAATGGCACAGACCCACTTGGCACATTCAGTCCCTCAGGCACAACCCCAAAGACAAGCAACATCACAGGCTTTCACCTCGGTGATGGCTTCAAGCTATCCGGCTCACTTGATTTGAGCGGCGCCTTTGGCAATTGCGCCGACTCATGCGCGGTTGAAGTCAGCTTTGGCACTCTGCCCACCCAAATCGCTGTCCAAAAGACAGTCAGCGGGCTGACGCCGGCGACAGCATGGCAATTCGCCGGCCCCAAGGGCAATTTCACTCTGCCAGCCATCGGCGGCAGCACTGTCATCACTCCGCTCGGCTCTGCAACCTATTCCATTACGGAGACCGCCAGGCCCGGTTTTGTCGCATCCACCTCCTGCACCAACGGCGCAAGCGGTAGCAACAGCGTCAGCCTCACTCCCGACGCCGGCGCAACCATCACTTGCACCTTCGCCAACACCTTCACACCAACCTACACCACCATCACTGTCACGCCGGCGATCACGCAAGGCTGGGCATCCTTTGCGGAACCGACTCTCGGCATAGCTGCGCTGATCCCGCTCGACATTCAATCGCCGCCACCGGCGCCGGCACTCGGCATCGCCAACGCGGCGCTGGTATTGACCGATACCAACATCGGCAAGCTGTATGGCGCGTCCATCCTTACTGGCACCAAGCTCAGCGACCTGCTGGTGCTGACCTACAGCACTTACCTCGCTGGCGGCCAGGTGCCAGCCCTCCAGATCGGCTGGGATGACGACAGCACTGACGTCAACACAGGTTGGCGCGGCCGGCTCGTCTTCGTGCCAAGCGGCACGACCGTCGGCGCATGGCAGACCTGGAATGCCCTGAGCGACAGCGCCGGTATGTGGCACACGACCTACCCCTCACTGCCTGATCTATCCTGCAACCTCGGTGGTTCCGGCTGCACTTGGTCACAAATTCTGACCAAGTTCCCGAACGCCATCGTTCACGACGGATACTATGCGCCCCCAGCCCCACCCAACACGCCGATCGGCTTCGTCGGTGTGAAGGCCGGCTCCGGTGGCACAGGCCTGTCCTACTTCGATGGCTTGACCATCGCCGCAGACCAGAATGTCATCACCTATGACTTCGAGCCAGAGTGCAATCCGTATCGCGTCTTCAACGTGAACAGCGGCAAGGCTTTCTGTTCGATTCAGGCTGCCATCGACGACAGCGCCACCATAGCCGGCCACACCATCAGCGCAACCGCCGGCGCCTACAGCGAAATTCTCACCATCACCAAGGGCATCACGCTGACCGGCGCGCCGGGTGCGACGATCATGCCGCCCTACGACATCTCTACATTCGCCTCGGCGCGCCGCGGCGCGTTGATCTGGGTGGATGCCAACGATGTCACGATCCGCGACCTGACCATCGACGGTGACAACCCCTTTATCGGCGGCGGCTTCCCCACCCCCGGCGGCAAGATGAACGCCGCGCGCGCCATCTATATACGACAGCAGGATGGGCAGCAGTGTCGTGACGGCTTGCAGGTGGAAAACAATGTCATCCGCAATGTTGCACGCGGCGTGAACCTCTACTGCGGCGCAAACCACGTCATCCAAAACAACCAGATCTTTGATCTGGGCATCGGCGCAAATGATGGCAATTACGGCTATGGCGTGCTGTTGCAAGAGACTGCCAACGGCATCGTCGCCAACAACACAGTGACCAATGCAGCGAGCGCCGGCGTCTTCCTCCAGAACAGCTATACCAGTCAACCGGTCACATTTACGAATAATGTCATTACCAACGCCGGCATCGCGCTGGGCGTCAACTTGATCTATGGCAACGGCAGCGCCGTGGTGCAGAACAACAGTGTCTACAGCGCCAGCCTCGGCGTGCAGGTCACGTCCATTCAATTTGGCGCCGCGACCATCCAAAACAACACCTTCACCCTGACACAACCCAGCGATGTGGGCATGATCGTGTGGAACGTATATCCGGGCACGACCCAGATCCTCAGTAACACCATCGAAGGCGGTGACATCGGCGTGCAACTCACGGACGACGAAAGCACTTTTGGGCTTTCATCGCTCATCGCCAACACGCTGGTGCTGCAAGACAACTCCATCCGCAATGCCAACATCGGCGTGCAGGTCTATGCGGCAACCTTGGATCGTGGCGCAGTACTAACCGCCACCGGCAACAACATCGGCAACAACCTCACCGCCGGCATGCAGATCACCGGCAGCGGTGTGGCGACTGTCACAGCCAGCAACAACAACTTGATCGGCAACGGCATCGGCATCAGCAACACAACCAGCAACGCAGTGAATGCCTCCCTCAACTGGTGGAATGCGGCCAACGGCCCAGGCCCCATCGCCGGCGGATCGGGCGATGGCGTCAGCGCGAATGTGGCCTATTGCCCATGGTTGGATGCAGCTGCGCCTGGCGGGTCCTCGCTCCACCCGGTAACCAACGTCGATACAACCGAGGGTTTCTGCAACATCCAGTCCGCAATTGACGATGCCGACACGCTCGCCGGTCACACCATCAGCGTAACCGCCGGCATCTACAAGGAAAATGTCAACGTCACCAAGATGCTGACCATCACCGGCGCCGGCAATGGTGACGACCCAAGCGCAGACACCATCGTGCAAGGATCAGGCGCCGGCAACGGGTTCACGCTGGTCAATGGCGCCGGCGCAACCCAGCGCCAAGTATTGCAGAACCTGCGCGTCACTGGCTATTCCAATGGCGTCGCGCTCGGCAGCTACACCACGCTGGAGGGCGTTGCGGTCATCTCAAACGTCCAGAACGGCTTGAATCTCAATCCGCTCACCGACCTGCGCATCATCGACAGTTACGTGGATGGCAACGGCTTGAGTGGCGGCACAGGACTGCGTGTTGGCACTGCGGTCAATGTGAACGGACTGACCGTGCTGAACTCAACCTTCAATGGCAATGGGATCGGATGGTATCTGGCTGCCGGCACGCCAGCGAATTCTTCCACTGTGCAAAATGTGGTCGTTCAAAACACGACATTCAACAACAACCTCTTGAAGGGCATCTATGCCGAGAAGTTGGAAGACGCGCTGTTTCAGGCAATCACCATCACCAACAGCGGCATCAGCCCATCCTACGGATTCAACAACGGCATCGACATCAACCTGAAATACGGCGCGTATCAGAACATCTACATCTACGATTCATCGATCACCGGCTCGGGCGCGCAAGGCACAGCGGTCGATCCAACCAATCCCGCCGCCGTCGCCATCAAGGCGCGCGATGACGGGAGCTATGGCAGCACGCCGGCAACGCTCGACAACGTGGTGATCTCGCGCACGGTCATCAGCGGCCCAGTCAATGGCATCCGCTTCGGCGAATTTGGCAAGACCAACGCCACGCCCACCCACGCGCGTGTGATCTACTCCAGCATCGATGGCAACGTTGCCTCATATGGATTGATCAAGAACATCACTGCATCACTCGATGCCAGTTGCTCGTGGTGGCAGGACGTCACCGGCCCATCATCAATCGCCGGCCTGAATCCAGGCGGCATGGGGCGCGCCCTCACCGGCACGAATACCAGCGGCCTCGACTTCAACCCCTGGCTGCTCTCCAGCGACCTGAATGGCGACTGCTCGACGGCCACGCTGGTCGTCCAGAAGGTTGTCTCCGGCGCCGTGCCGCTGACGGACTGGCAATTCGCCGGCCCCACCGGCACATTCACCCTGCCGGCTGCCGGCGGCAGCATCACGCTGACAGGCCTGGCGCCCTACGGCACAGTGACGGTGACAGAAACAACCAAGCCGGCTTACCTCGCGAGCGCTGTCTGCAGCAATGGCTCGACCGGCAGCAACGCAGTCAACGTGCCGTTCACCAGCGGCATCACCGTAACCTGCACTTTCACCAATGCGTTCACGCTGCCGAACACGACAATCACGAGCGGGCCGGCGCTGACCACCAACGCGCCCTACGCCACCTTTGTGTTCACCGGCGCTGATCTGGGCGCAACAGGCTCCATCACGTTTGAGTGCCAGTTGGATGGCGGCGGCTGGAGCGCCTGCGCCAGTCCACAGGTCCACACCAGCCTCGCCGATGGCTCGCACACCTTCGCAGTGCGCGCCGTCGATGCGGTTGGCAACATCGACGACACACCGGCGACCTTCACCTGGTTGATCGACCTCGTCGCGCCAGTGACGACAATCACCAACGCGCCGGCGTCACCGACCAGCGCCTCGTCAGCCACGCTCGTCTTCACCGGCACAGACACCGGCGGCAGCGGCATCTCCCACTTCGAATACCGGCTGAATGGCAGCACATGGCTCACCACCACCAACACATCCGTCGCCTATACGGGCCTGAGCAACGGGAGCTACCAGTTCGACGTGCGCGCCGTGGATAACGTCGGCAACATCGATGTGACCTACGCAACCGCAATCTGGATCGTAGACTCCATCGCGCCTGACACGTCGATCACCAGTGCGCCGGCCCCGCTGGTGTTGACCTCGACGGCGACGCTGGTCTTCACCGGCACCGATGCCGGCGGCAGCGGCGTGGCTTACTTTGAATACGCGCTGGATGGCGGAGCGACGCTCACCACCACCTTTACGACGCTCACCTTCACCGGCCTGAGCGATGGTCCGCACACGTTCACGGTGGCAGCGGTGGACAACGTCGGCAACGTCGACGCGACGCCGGCAGCCACCTCGTGGACGGTGGACACACTCGCGCCCGACACGACCATCACGATCTCGCCAACCACGCCAACGAGCAGCACCGCCGCAACCATCGTCTTCACCGGCTCCGATAGCGGCAGCGGCGTAGCCTCATTCATGTGCAGTCTGGATGGCGCGCCAGCAACAACGTGCATCAGCCCTGTCAATCTGGTGAGCTTGAGCGATGGCAGCCATTCGTTCAACGTGTTCGCCGTCGACAATGTCGGCAACACCGATCCAACGCCAGCCAATGCAGTCTGGCTAGTGGACGCCACCCCACCCGACACATCGATCATCACATCGCCGGCGGCGCAAGCCAACACCGCCTCAGCCACGTTCAGCTTCACCGGCAACGACGGCAGCGGCACGGGCGTCACCGGCTTCGAGTGCAGGCTCGACGGCGGCATGTGGACAAGCTGCATCTCACCGAAGAGCTACACCGGCCTGAGCGAAGGCTCGCATACCTTCGAGGTGCGCGCCCGCGACGCGGCGAGCAATCTCGACCCAACGCCGGACAGCTTTACCTGGTTGGTCGATACGGTTGCGCCTGACTCACTCATCACGATTGCGCCGGCGGCCTTGATCTCATCGACCTCGGCTAGCGTGACCTTCACGGCAACCGATGGCGCTGGCAGCGGTCTGGCATCATTCGAATGCCGGTTGGATGGCGGTGGCTTCACTGCATGCGCCAGCCCGACCACGCTGAGCAGTTTGGCCGACGGTCTGCACCTGTTCGACGTGCGCGCCATCGACAATGTGGGCAACGTTGAGACGTCGCCAGCCAGCGCCGCCTTTACCGTGGATGCGACACTGCCAACCACCACAATCGACATCGCCCCGCCGGCCATCGACAGCGCCAACGTCAGCTTCAGCTTCAGCGGTGGGGACGGCACAGGCAGCGGCGTGGCCGGCTTTGAGTGCAATCTGGATGGCGGCGGATGGGCAGCCTGCTCATCGCCGGCAGCCTACAATGGCCTCAGCACCGGCAACCACACCTTCGAGGTGCGCGCTGTCGACAATGCCAACAACGCAGATGCCTCGCCAGCCAGCCATGCCTGGATGGTGGACGGAGACCTGCCCAACACGTCGATCAATGCAGCTCCGCCGGCAGCAACGACCGACATCAACGTGACGATCGTCTTCACCGGCGCCGACACAACAACGCCGGCTGGCTCGCTCGTCTTCGAGTGCAGCGTCGATGGCGGTGCGTGGGCAACTTGCACCAGCCCGTTCACGCAGAGTGGTTTGGCGCAAGGCACGCACACCTTCGCAGTGCGTGCCATCGATGAGGGCAACAACGTCGATCCGTCGCCGGCCACTGCCGTCTGGCTGGTGGACACCGACGCGCCAGACACAACGATCACATCGGCTCCGCCAGCCATTACCAGCAGCAACAGTGCTGTGTTGACTTTCATCGGCGCAGACGCGCTGGTGCCGGCCGGCAGCTTGACCTTCGAATGCAGTGTGGATGGTGGCGCGTGGGCGACCTGCGCGTCGCCACTGGCGCTGGTCGGGTTGAGCAACGGCAACCACACCTTCGCTGTGCGGGCAAAAGACACTGCCGGTAACATCGATCCGACGCCGGCCAGCCACACCTGGCTGGTGGATGCGACTGCGCCAGACACGCTGATCCTGTCGCAGCCGGCCAATCCGACGAACCAGACCAGCGCGTCATTCACACTCAGCAGCACGGGCAGCCTGAGCGCAGTGACGTATGAGTGCCGGTTGGACGGTAGCGCATGGGTTGCATGCAACACGCCTCATGCCGTCACCCTCTTGAGCGATGGCTCGCACACCTTTGAGGCACGCGCAACCAGTGCCGCCGGCTTGACGGACGCGACACCGGCCAGCGCCACTTGGCTGGTGGACGCGACCGCACCAGACACCACGATCACGGCGCAGCCGCCAGCAGTGTCGGGCAGCAACGTCGCCTTCAGTTTCAGCGGTGACGACGGCAGCGGCAGCGGCGTGGCCTCATTCGAATGCAGGCTTGATGCCGGTGCGTGGACGGCTTGCGTGTCACCGCAGGCTTACAGCGGATTGAGCAACGGCAACCACACCTTCGCTGTGCGCGCCTTCGACAACGCCGGCAATGTCGATCCGTCGCCAGACAGCGTCTCCTGGACAGTCAACAGCACGATGCCCGAGACGCTGCTGCTGAGCGCGCCGCCGACGGTGACACAAAACACCAGCGCCAACTTCACCTTCATCGGCATCGACGACATTGCGCCATCCAGTGCGATCAGCTTCGAATGCCGGTTGGATGGCGGAGCATGGGCCGCCTGCACCTCACCGAAGAACTACACCGGATTTGGCGATGGCAGCCACACCTTCGAAGTGCGCGCCATCGACAACGGCGGCAACATCGACCCGACGCCAGCCAGTCACACCTGGGAAGTGAAGACGACCGTTATCGTGCCGGATCGGCGGCTGTTCCTGCCGATCATCATGAGGTAGAGGTCTTCGCGCGACCGGCCGAAAGAGAGGTCGATGCGGTGAATTCGCATCGACCTCTCTTTTTTGCAGTCATAGCGCGTCGCGCAAAATACCTTCGAGCGCCGGCGCGGTGAGCGGGCGGGCGCTCGATCGATTCAGCCGCTGGTAGGTAGCCGCCTGCTCCGCCATCTGCTTCAGATGCGACGCATCCACGCCGATCTCACTCAGGCGCATTGGCAAACCAATGTCCTGCTTGAGCGACTGAATCGCCTCAACGGCAAGTGCGGCGGCATCAGCATCACACATGCCATCGACAACCTCACCGAGCCAGACCGCCACGTTTGCCAATTCGCCGGCCACCGCCGGCAGCAAAAAGCGGCACACATAGGGCAACAGCAAGCCGGTGCCCAGGCCGTGCGGCGTGTGCGTGACCGCGCCAACAGGGTATTGCAGCGAGTGTGCCGCGCCGAGGCCGGCGCTGTTGAACGCCATGCCGGCCAGCAACGCAGCCAGATGCATCGCCTCGCGCGCCTGAACATTCATCGGCTGATACACCGCCAGCCGCAGGTTTGCGCCGATCAGGCGAATGGCCTTTTCGGCCAGCGCATCGGCAGCGGGGTTTTTGCCGGTGAATTGCAATCGCAGATGAGGGTCGACGTTCAGCGCTGCATGGCCGATGGCGAGATAGGCTTCCACCGCGTGCGTCAGCGCATCCATGCCGCTCTCAGCAGTCACCTTCGGCGGGCAGGTAAGCGTGAGCAGCGGATCGACGATGGCAAGCGCCGGTCGCACAAATGAGCTGGCAACGGCGAGCTTGAGCCGCTTCGCCTCATCCTCGATCACAGCAACAGCAGTGACCTCAGAGCCGGTGCCGGCAGTGGTTGGCACAGCGATGAGCGGGGTGACGGCTGCCGGCACTTTGTTTTCGCCGATGTAGTCCACCGCGCTGCTGCCATGTGTGTAGACCGCTGCAGTCGCCTTTGCCACATCCATGTTGCTGCCGCCGCCGAGGCCGACGATGACATCGGGCTTGAAGGCGCGCGCGACTTCAGCGGCGGCATTCACCGTGCGCGTGCCTGGTTCCGGCACACCGCCATCGAACACCTCGACCGCAAGCTGCGATTGATCGAGACTGGCATGGATGAGGTCGACAAGGCCGGCTTTGACCATGTTCGGGTCAGTGACGATGAGCGCGCGATTGAGATTGCGAAAGCGCGCCTCTGCACCAATCTGCTGCGCGGCATTTTGGCCGAAGAGAATCTCGCCGGCGGTGCTGAATCGCCATGTGCTTGGCATGTATTACTCCTGTTTGCAAGTGGGTCTTGAGTAGGTCTTGAAATGTTGATTGAATGGGCAGGGTTTGGCAAATTGCGCCAACTGGCCTTAAATTCGCGCAGCATGAAGATCACCGCCATCAAAACCTGCATCGTGAATGCGCAGATGCGCAACTGGGTATTCGTGAAGGTCGAGACCGATATCGCCGGCCTCTATGGCTGGGGCGAAGCCTCGCTCGAATGGAAGACGCGCGCCGTCGCCGGCGCGGTCGAAGACTTTGCGCCGATGTTGATTGGCCAGGATCCCATGCGCATCGAGTTCCTGTATCAGATGATGTATCGCCAGAGCTTCTGGCGCGTCGGCGTGATCGGATTGAGCGCGATCAGCGGCATCGAGCAGGCGCTGTGGGACATCCTTGGCAAGTCGTTGGGCAAGCCGGTGTATCAGTTGCTGGGTGGCGCAGTGCGCGACAGGGTGCGCATGTATACGCACCTCGGCGGCGGCGACATGAAGGCGGTGTATGAAACGCAGCACAGCGCCGACCCCAAGCCATTTGTCGATCTGGCGCTGCAAGTGGTGGCGCGTGGCTACAACGCGGTGAAAGTGCTGATCACGCCGCCGACGGAGTCGCTGAACAGCATTGCCGCCTACCGTTACGCCGAGACGATGATGGCTGCGCTGCGCGAGGCAGTCGGCGACGACGTGGACATCATGGTGGATTGTCATGGCCGGCACAGCGTCGCCAACGCCATCGAGTTCTGCCGCGTGCTGGCGCCCTATCGTCCGTATTTCATCGAGGAGCCGGTGCCGCCGGAAAACGTCGATGCGATGGTGGAAGTGCGCAAGGCGTCGCCAGTTCCCATCGCCACCGGCGAGCGCCGCATCACCCGCTTCGAATTCCGCGAATTGTTCGAGAAGCAGGCGTGCCAGGTGATTCAGCCCGACCTGTGCCATTGCGGCGGCCTGTGGGAGGCGAAGAAGATCGCGGCGATGGCCGAGACGTACTACATGGGCGTCGCGCCGCACAATCCGTTGGGGCCGGTGGCAAATGCGGCTGCGCTGCACTTCGCGCTCAGCACGCCGAACTTCCTGATCCAGGAGGACATGTTGACCGACGTGCCATGGCGCTGGGACGTGGTGCAGCACGCGTTGACGACCGAGAACGGCCATTGGCTGATAACCAATGCGCCGGGCCTTGGCATTGAAGTGAACGAGAAAGCGGCGAAGAAACATCCCTTTCAGCAGGAAGTCATTCACGCGTTGACCGTGCGCGCGCACGACGGCGCGATTCTCGATTGGTGACGCACGCAGGGATTGGAGCGCTTAGCGCGCTACGATCCCCTTCCCAAGAATATGCGATACACAAACAAAGTGGTTCTGGTAACCGGTGGCGCAAAAGGCATCGGCGAGGCGGCAGTAAAGGCGTTCAGCGCAGACGGCGCGGCGGTGGTGATCGCCGACATCGATGAGGCCGCCGGCCTCGCGCTCGCCCGAACGCTGCCCAAAGCAACGTTCGTCAAAACCGACGTGACGAAGATGCAGGATGCCCAGCACGCCGTGCAAACCGCTGTCGAGACCTACGGCGGCCTCGACGCGCTGTTCAGCAATGCCGGCATCCAGACCTATGGCCGCATCGAGGACACGACCGAAGACGACTATGAGCGCGGCATGGGCGTGAACTTCAAGGGGCATGTGTGGATGTGCAAATATGCAGTGCCGGCGTTGCGCGCGCGCGGCGGCGGGGCCATCGTCTGTACGTCCAGCGTGCAGGCGCTCGCCACACAGCAGACTGTCGCCATCTACGCCGCCAGCAAGGCCGCCACGCTCACGCTGGTCAAGGCCATCTCGATGGATCACGCGCATGAGGGCATCCGCATCAACGCCGTGCTGCCCGGCAGCGTGGATACCCCGCTGCTGCGCGGTGCGGCGGAGTCCTTCAACCCGGGTCACGCCGACGAGGTGATTGCGACGTGGGGCAAGACGCATCCGATTGGCCGCGTGATCAAGCCTGAAGAGGTGGCGAAGCTGGTGCTGTTTTTGTGCAGTGAGGACGCCAGTGCCATCACCGGCGCGCAGTATCTCGTCGACGGCGGCCTGATGGCGAAGATCCCGGTCGTGTTGCCAGATTAAAGCAAAGCTGTGAGTTTGGGCTTTTCAATTGAGGTTGATTTCTACGAAACCATGCCGAGCTTGATGGCTTCGAAGGCGCGCAGCCGGCGCAGAAAGAGCAACGTGGCCGCCAGTGCGATGAACAGCGCGAGGCCAATCGCCGCATACACCCACGCCAATTCGTTCCACGCGATATGCACTTCGAAGGCCGGCACCGCACCCACGATCTGCCCATCGGTCTGGAAGAACGGGATGAACAACCGGCTGGCCAGCACGCCAGCGGCGCTGCCTGTCACCGCCCCAACCACCACGAGCGAAACCAGCGCGATGATGAGATAGAGCGCCATCTGCCCTGCCGAAAGGCCGAGCGTGCGCAACACGCCGAGTTCAACCGCGCGCCGGCGAAACGAGAGCAGCGCATACAGCACGAAGCCAACTGTCGTCAGCACGATGGCCGCAAAAAAGCCGGCCGTCAGCACGCCGAACAAGCCTTGCCGCTCCGGCGTCTGCTGCGCTTCGAGGATGATGGCGCGCGCGTCATCCACCTCAGTGACGAGGAAGCCGAGCCGGCGCGCTGCATCGCCAATAGCCGAGCCGCTGTAATCCGGCTGCGTGGAAAGCAGCACGTCGTACGGCACCGCCTTGCCCATCTTCTCGAAGGTGTAGACGATGTCGGCGATGAACACATTCTTATCTTCGCTGGGCTGCAGGGTTGGGAAGTAGTTGTAGGTGCCGGTGACGGTGTAGGTTATCGGCACACGGCCCTCCGTCGTCAGGATCTCAAGGATCAGCGGATCGCCAATTTTCAGGCGATTGTCGTTGAGAAAAGTTTGCTGCACGAGGATGCCATTGGCCGGATCAGTGAGCGCATTCATCAGCGCGCCAAAGGATTGCCTGGCATAATCGCTGCGAAACGCCGGCTTCATCACGTCATGAAATTCGTGCGCATCGATGGCAATCAGCTGATTGTTCTGGATTGGGCGCGCGACACGCGGCTCCACCCGCACAGTAGTCATGCGGCCATATGCATTTACGCCCTCAATCTTGGCGTGATCCTCCACCGGCATGAATGTCCAATATTCCGGCTTCTTTTCCTGTGGCGGCGCTGGCTGCGAGCCGGCGCCAAACATCGCGTTGTTGAACTTCGGCTGGTTCGACTCGCCGTCTTCCACCAGCCGCAGGTCCGCCCCGATTTTGAAATAGGTCGTGTCGATCAGGTGCGTGTCGAGCGTCTTGGCAGTGGACGCGCCAAAGGTAGCGATGGCAGTGGCAATGATGAGCAGCAGCAGCGGGCCAATGTAATCGCGCGGCGAGCGCGCCAGTTCGCGCGCTGCCAGCAGCAGCGAAGTGGCCGGCCCAAACGAGCCGCCGAAGCGCCCGGTGAAGCGCGAGAGCAGCCGCATGACAAATGGGAACAAGCGCGCCATCAACAGCGCAATGCTCGTCATCAACAGCATCGGCAACAGATAGCGCACTGGGTCACGCAGCGGGTCAGCCTGCGAGAGCGTGCGCCCCATCACCTGGATGCTGCCCTGATTGCGCAATTGCAGATAGCCGTAGACCACCGGCACGATGAGCAGCACGTCAAGGAACATGCGTTGCCACAGCGGCTTGCGCAGGTTGCGGCCGCGGTCGGCGTTGGCCGAGACGACATTGGCACGCGAGACACCGAACGCAGGGATGAGCGACGCAAGCACAGCGACCACCGCCGCGCCGACACCAAAACGAAACGACAGCACCGCTGGATCAAGTGTGTTGAGGAAGCCCGGCCATGACAGGCGCATGTGGCCGCTGAAATCGAGGAAGGTGCGCGTGCTGCTCATCAGGCCGGCAATGAGATAGCCAAGCGGCATGCCGATGACCAGCGCAGCCAGCCCAACCAGCACGCCTTGCACCGCATACAGCGCCAGCACATTGGCCGATGATGCGCCGCGGCTCCTGAACGTGATGAGTTCTGCCTCCTGCCGGCGCACCACCATGCCCGACACCAACACGATGAAATACAGGATGATCACGATCAGCGGGAAAGCGAACACGATCATCAGCAGGGTCAACTCGCCGGCGCTGCGCTGGTATTTCACCAGCACTGTGTCGATATTAGTCGACAGCGACATGCCAGGCTGCTGGGCAAACACCTCGTTGCGCAGCGTGACGATGCGCGAGACAAATGGCTCCACGATCTCCACCCGCATGGCTGTGTCGTCGAGGGCGTAATACCAGTAGGCAAATGTGACAGGAAACGGGATCAACTCGACGACACGATTTTTGTAGGTCTCCGGCGTGATGAGGAAAGCTTCATCGATGGCTAGCGGTGTGATAAACCAGAACGGGTCGTCGCGGTCTTTCGGCGTCCACACCCCGGTGACATGCACCAGCGTATCGAAGCGGCGCTCTGGCGCATTTTTCGCGTTGGTCAAGGGCTGGCGCATGGTCAGACTAAACACATCGCCGGCGCGGATGCCATATTTCTCGCTGAAGCCGCGCCCCACCAGCACCTGCACAGGTCCGTCTTTCGTCTCCTGTGGCCAATCGCCCTCATCCAGCGTAATGTGGTCGAAGATGCCGGGCAGGTTGTCCATCGACGCGTAGGCAAGCGGCACATCTTTGTTGTCGCGATCCTTGTAGATGTTCTCGGTGCGCGTGCCGGCCGCCGGCCACACCCGCCACTCGTCTGTGTGAATGTAGAGGCCTGTCTGCAGAATGGGCAGGATCGTGCGGCCCTCGATGTGCGTGCGCATATAGCGATCAAGCTCCTCAAACCGCTCGTAGGTGAGTGCGCCATAGGCTGAGCC
Organism: Thermoflexales bacterium; assembly: GCA_039810125.1. Classification (GTDB taxonomy): domain Bacteria; phylum Chloroflexota; class Anaerolineae; order J036; family Brachytrichaceae; genus JBDHWI01. Next base: position 25,461 of record JBDHWI010000029.1, read on the forward strand.
AAGATAGGTGAAACGCATGTCGAGCGGCTCACCGCGGCGCTCCAGCGCATTGCCTTCAGCGTTGGGATCACCGCCGGTGGAGCGCAGCAACAACTGGCGCAGCACGCGAGACTGCGCAGCGTTCACAAACGATGGGATGGCAGATGCAAAGGCAACGGCGATGGTGATGCCGAGCAGGATGCACGCCACCAGGCCGGCCTGCGAGCGCAGGCGCTGAAATGCCAGTGAGATGAAACCGATAAAGCGTCGCATGTTACGGCGCAACCACCACGTCACCCACGTTCACGCCGCCTTTGATCTCGATGCGGCTGTCGGATTCAAGCCCAACCTCCACGTCCATGCGCTGCTGCCTGCCGTCAGCGCCTTGCAACACGACGAAACGCCGGCCTTGAAAGTTGCGCACCGCCGCCGGCGGCAGCCACATCACGTTGTCGCGCTTGCCCAGCGTGGTGAAGCAGCGCGCCAGGCGGGACACCTCCAACTCAATCTTCTCGTCAAGTTGAATATAAGCCTGCTCGCTCGTCGCGCCGGGCAGAGGCTTGGGAAATTCGCGCACGAAGCCGGTGTGTGCGGTGTTCGGATCGTTGTCGAAATAGCACGTCACCTTCTGCGCGATGTCGATCGATGCCATCTGCGAGGGCGTCAGCGTGCCGACCAAATGCAACTCGCCGGGCTTGGCGACGGTGATGACGGGATCGAGCGCGCGCACGGTGGAGCCGGCGCGCACGCTTTGCTGTGCAATGATGCCATCGATGGGAGAGACCAGTTCACCGCGCGAGAGTTTCTTCACCGCGCCTTCATAGGCGATGCGCGCGCGCTCGACGTTGCTCAGCAATGATGGATCCACATTGCCCTGCACATTCTGCAAATTCAGTTGCGCGCGCTGAAGATCTTTTTGCAGCATCTGCACCTCAAGCTGCCTGACCTTCTGATCGGAGACAGCGCGATCGTAAACCGCCTGCAATCGCTCGCGCTCAATCTGCGCGTCTTCGAGTTCACGCGCAGCATTGTCGGCGCCGGCCTGGTTAAATTCGTCGCGCGCCTTTTTGATCGATGCGGTAATGCCGGCGATGCGCCTGGCATTGCGGTCGAGGTCGTTCTGCGCCAGGCGGATGGCGGCGCCGTCAGCCTGTTGCTGCGCCACCTGCACGCGCAATTGCGCCTGCTCGACGTCGATCTTCGCCAGCGTGAGCGTGCGCGTGAAGCCCTGCACCGTGTTGGACAGCACCGATTCGGCAGTGCGCAATTCCACCAGCCGCTGCTCCACCTCGTTGCGCAAGTCGGTCACGTCGAGTTCAGCCAGCACATCGCCGGCCTTCACTGTGTCGCCTTCCTTGAAGGCAACATTCAGCACGCGGCCATCATTTTCAAAATACAGCGAGGCCGAATTGCGCGGTTGCACCCGCGCTGAAAACTGGATCGTCTTTTCAACCGGCCCCATCTCCACACGGAACGTGGCCGGAATCGGCGTTGGAGCGCGGGGAACAGGGGTGGGCGTTGGGGCAACCTGCGGCGAGCCGCAAGCGGAGAGCAGCACGACCAGCGCGCCGGCGGCCGCACTCATTTTACGAATTGACATCATGCTCGTTCACTCACGCGTGCCAGCCGCGCAACAACAAGCCAAAAAGCGCAGGGCATCGCATCGTGGATTGTATCGGAGATGGCTGAGATGACGACTGCTTGCGCGACCACGTTTGACCAGCAGCCTGCCGGCGCTATAACAGAGGCATGAATGATCAAGAACGCTATCTCTTCGACCTGCAAGGCTTCATCACCGTGCCAAGCGCGCTCAGCGAAGCTGAGTTGCTTGAACTCAACCGCGTCTTCGACGGGCACATTGCCCGCGACGCCGGCGCGGACAAGACCACCATGCGCTGGGGCAACCTGTTCAGCTGGGGTGCGCCATTTCGCCGGCTGATCGCAAATCCGCGCATCACGCCCTATCTCGAAGAGATTCTGGGTCGCAACTTCAGGCTCGATCACGATTACATCGATCTGATCCGCAGCGGCAAGGGGCCGATTGGCACCACGCTGCACGGCGGCGGCACGCCATTTGATCCATCGCAGTACTACCACTGGCACAACAACCGCATGCACAACGGATTGACAGTGGTGGCTTACAACCTGCGCGACGTGCATCCAGGCGATGGCGGCTTCGGCTGTGTGCCAGGCAGTCACAAGAGCAACCTGCCCTTCCCCAACGAATGGCGCGAGTTGGAAAACATGCAACCGTTCATGCGCGCAGTCACCGGCCCGGCCGGCACTGCCATCATCTTCACCGAGGCGCTGACGCACGGCACACTGCCCTGGCACGGCAAAGGTGAGCGCCGCACACTGTTCATGAAATACAGCCCACATCCGGTGTCGTGGTCGGCCCGCTACTACGACGCATCGCAATATGACGACTGGAGCGATGCTGAACGCGGCATTCTGGAAGCGCCAAACGCGCGCTACAAAGGGCGCTGATTCAGGCGGCAGGTGGTCGTCAATGCGCGAACGCGAAAAACAATGACACCCCCGATTTGTGCATCGGGGGTGTTGCCTCAGCAGGCAATTCAGGCCTGCAATTTCGCCAGCACCTCGTCCAAGCGGTCTGCAGATTCATTCGCGCCGTATTCCATGCCCGACGCCACCATCCCATCGCGCTCCTCACGGGTGTCGTAAACGGACCGTACAGTCAGGGTGGTCTTACCGTCTTGCTCTTCAAACGAGTAAGTTTCCTCGACGCTGTGACCCGGCATGCCGTCCCACGCAAACGTCCAGACAAAGCGCTCAGGCGGCACAATCTCCTTGAACTCGCCGCCGAAACCCTCCTGCTTGCCATCTGCGCTGCGCTGCACAAAGCGCCAGCGCCCGCCAGCGCGCGCCTCCAGCTGTTCCACATGCGTGGTGTAGCTGCGCAGCCCCCACCACTGGCTAACCAGTTCGGGGTCAAAGTGCGCCCGAAACACCAATTCACGCGGCGCATTGAACACACGCGTCATGACAATCTCGCGATCCGTCGGCAACGTCACCTGATAGGCGTTCTTACTTTTTGCTGGCATGACTTTTCTCCTTCGCTTGAACAGTTTGCAGATATGCCTCCAGCCGGTCATAGCTCTCTTCCTTGAGGTTGCGATAGGACTCCAACCATGCATCGAATGCTTGAAAAGGCTCTTTGCGCAGGCGATAGATGCGCTGCTGCGCTAGTCGGTGCACTTCGACCAAGCCGGCATCACTCAACACACGCAAATGCTTGGAAGCCTGCGGCTGACGAAGCTCGAGTCGCTCGGCAATCTGGCCCACTGTGCGAGGCCCCTTGCTCAACAACTCAATGATTCGGTAGCGGTTTGGCTCCGCCAAGGCAATCAACGTCGGAAGCATGGCAGTAATATACTCCAAAAGGAATATTCTTGTCAAGGAATATAAAGGGGAAATTTACATGCAAGATGCGGCTTGCCGCCGGCATGCGTCAAAGATCTGCCTCCAGATAGCCGCCGGCGCCGGCCTGCGCCAGCACGGCTTGAATCGTTTCAACAAGCGCCCGCGCCGACCGCACGTCCAGTTCCACTGCAACCCGCGCGCCCGGCCCCAACGCCTCGTTTACAAAGTCGATGTTTAGCGCGTGCTCCGGCGTGGCATGAAAGGGATGATCGTACGACACATCGGCCTGACCGAGCGTGAACCAACCACCCACACCCTTGCCGCTGCCCTCGATTTTGACTTGCTTGACGATCATGGTGCACATCAAATGACTCCTTGCATAGACGCATGCGCGAACCACAACCCCACCCAGAAGGAAGGGAGAAAGAAGGTGTTCCTAATGCAAAGTGCGCCGGAGAAAATCGAACACCTTTGCCCAGCCGTCAACAGCTTGCGCCTGGCGATACGCCGGCCGGTCGTGATAGAAGAACCCGTGGCCGGCATCGGGATACAGATGAAACTCATGCGCCTTGCCCAACCGCTTCAACTCCGCCTCCAGCACAGCCACCTGCTCAGGCGTCGGATTTTTGTCATCAGCGCCGAACAAGCCCAGGATCGGACAGGCCAGGTCTTTGGCATATTCAATCGGCGCAACGGGCTGATTTGGTGTGAGTTCGCCCTGTGCCATCACCACGCGCCCGCCCCAGCAATCGACCAGCGCGTTGAATTGCGTGGTGCGGCAGGCGGCCAGAAAGGCATGCCGGCCGCCAGAGCAGGTGCCAAACACTCCGATCTTGCCGTTCACGAAAGGGAGCGCGCGCAGCAGCCTGGCCGCGCCTTCCACATCGCCGACGGCTTGTGCATCTGGCACGCCGCCGGCGGCGCGCGCCTTGGCCGCCACATCTTCAGGCGTGCCGTGCCCCAGTCGGGAATACAGGTTTGGCGCAATGGCTGCATAGCCATGATGGGCAAACTTGCGCGTCGCTTCAAAATACCATTCATCCCAACCCGGCATGTGATGAATCAGCACCACGCCGGGGAGCGGGCCGGCGCCGAGCGGTCTCGCAAAGTATGCGTTGATCAGATCGCCGCCATGGCCCGGCATCACGACGGTCTCGGCCAACAGGCCGTGATATTGATTTGTCTCGTAGGTCATGAGCCTCCTTCGCCTACGCCAAGCGCCGGATCACATCGGCCAAAGGCTTGCGCGGCTTTGCGTTTGGCACCGCGGCCGGATAGCCGAAATACAGCAACCCGGTCATCTCCTCTTCATCAGCATGGATGCCGAGCAACGCATGTGTCTGTGGCGACATGGCCGTGCGACCGGTGCTCCACTGCATGCCCACGCCGTCGGCCCAGGCCGCAAGCTGAATGTTCTGGATGGCGCAACACACAGCCGCGTAGTCTTCGCGCTGCTGCGCGGCGTCACTGCTGCGCCGGCATGTCACCGCGACGATGGCTGGCTTGGTCGCCAGTTTCGCATCGATGGCGGCCATCGCAGCGTGGGTGTGCGGCCCCAGCACGATGAAGCGCCAGGGCTCAGTGAGTTTGTGGTTTTGCGCCCACGTGCCGGCAGTCAGCGCGCGGTCGATCACGTCGGCTGGCACTGCATCGGATTTGAAGTCTTTGATCGTGCGCCGGCTGAGGATGAGGTCGTACAGGTTCATGTTGGTTGCAAATGTCTCCTGAGAAAAGCCTTCGTCAGGGCCGGCACTTCCGGATCGGCGAAGTTGCCATGCCCTGCCCCTTTAACGGTGTAGAAATCGACTGGCACATCGGCGCGTTGCAGCGCCTGCACCAGAAGCACGCTCTGGCCGTACGGCACGAGCGAATCATGATCACCATGCACCACCAGAAACGGCGGCGCATCGCGCGTGACATACGTGATGGGGTTGGCGCGGCGCGCGGCTTCCTTGTTCTGCTGAATCGCGCCGCCAATCAGCTCGGACTCTGGCGAATCGGCAGCATCATGGATCATGCCATCAGGCAGCCGCTGCGCATCCATCTGCAGAAAATCCGTCGGCCCGAAGTAATCAACCACGCATTGCACGCGGCTGGAGATAGCGAGGTCGGCGCCGGCCTCAAACGCCTTCACTCCACCTGTAACGCCAAGCAGAGTGACGAGGTGGCCGCCGGCGGATGGTCCCCACGCGCCAAAGCGCTGTGGATCGAGTCGATATTGCGCGGCATGAGCGCGCAGCCAGCGCACGGCGGCCTTGCAATCTTCGATCTGCGCTGGAAAGCGGGCGTGCTGGCTGAGCCGATAGTTAAGCGAAGCCAGCGCATAGCCCTCGCTCAGATAGGCCAGCGGCGGCGGATCGAACGGAATGCCGCTTTTGTCGCCCATGCGGAACGCCCCACCGTGGATCCAGATGATGAGCGGGAAGGGGCCGCTGCCCGCTGGCACAAACAAATCAAGTTTTTGCCTTTCGTGGCCGCCAGCCGCATAGGCGATGTCGCGCTGCGCAGTCGTGCCGGCCGGCGGCGCGGGCGGATCGGGTTGTGTCACAGTCATGCCGGCATGTTACATGCCCTGCACAGAATGCAACAGTGACCGGAGTGATGGGTTGGGTCACGGCGCAGCCCTGCATTACACTCCCTGCCCATGAAGATTTATCGGACACATCGTTTTTTCACGCTGCTCATCGCTCTCAC
>JBDHWI010000030.1:0-31332 GCA_039810125.1 Thermoflexales bacterium
TGTTGCTGGCCGCCGCTCATCTCGGTCGGCTTGTTCTTCAGCTTGTCGCTTAATCCCACCGCCTGCATGGCAGCAGCCGCGCGCTTGTGGCGATCACGTGCGCCGCGGCCGGCGTATTGCGCCGGCAACTCCACGTTGCGCAACGCAGTGACGCGCCCCAGCAGGTTGAACCGCTGGAAGATGAAGCCGATGTTGCGGTTGCGTGTGGCGGCCAGTTGCGTCTCGCTCATGCGGCTGACATCCACCCCGTTGAGCGTGTAGCGTCCGCTGGTCGGCGTGTCGAGGCAGCCAATCACATTCATCAGCGTGCTTTTGCCGCTGCCGCTGGGGCCGATGATGGCCACATATTCACCGCGCTCGATGCTCAGGCTGACGCCATCGAGCGCCTGCATGCTGGTTTTGCCGATGGTGTAGCGCTTGGTGATGTCCTTTAGCTCGATCATGACCATTGCCTTTTGCTGGATGTGCGCAGCAACTCAGTTGACCGACGGGCCTTCAAGCGGCACGTTTTCCGGCGCCGGCACATTGAGCACATCACCCTCTTTCAATCCGCTGATGACTTCGAACATCTCGCCATTGCGCAGCCCGACTTCGATTTCAATCTCGTTGATTTTTTCGTTGCTGCCCTCGCTGGTCACCACCTGAACGGTGTAGATGTTGTCTTCGGGGTTGTGGGTGACGGCGTTCGCCGGCGCCAGTAACGCATCCTCCGAGATGGCGGTGACGAACTGGGCGGTGCCGCTCATATTCAGCAAAATCTCGGTTGTAGCTGAGGATTCCTCACCTGCGCTTGCCCCTTCGCTGGCATTTGCAGCAGGCTCACTTGCCGGATCCGCGCTCTGCTCTGCGTTCACTTCTGCGTTCGGCTCAGGCGTTGGCACAACCTCCCCTGCAACATCGGCATTGGCGTCGACACCAGCATCGGCAGCAGGCTCCGCACTGTTTTCATCGCCAGGCGGGCTGGCGGGACCAAGCAGTAACCGCACGCGATACACGGTCAGACTGCCTACTTGCTGCCCCACTTTGCTGATACTTTTCACCTCGGCATCGAGCGGTGTGTCAATATATGTTTGCAGCCGCACGCGCGCCTGCTGGCCTACTTTGATCTTTGCGAGATCGGCTTCGTCCACGTTAGCCTCGAAGAGCGGCTGGTTGAAATCGGCCAGTTCGATTGCGCTGTTGCTGCCGGCCATGTCGCCGGCGGACATGCCAACCCTTGTGACCAATCCGTCGAAGGGCGCAATGATGCGCGTGTCGCGCAAGTTCTGTTCCGCCATCTGCCAGGCAATGTAGGCTTGATCGACTGCGGCCTTGCTGCTGACAAGCATCTCAGCCACCGGTTTCAGCGCGTTCAACTTGGCCTGTGCCGCGGCGGCCTGTGTGCGCAATTCGGCAAACTGGCCGGCCTTGGGCTTCTCATACAACGCCGAGAGTCGCGCCTTCGCAGCCTGCAATGCAATGGTCCTTGCCTCAAGCGCGGCAGCCTCAGGTGAGGCTGTGATGCCGGACGGATTGTTGCGATAGGCATTATCGTAATCGGCTTGGGCGCGCTTCACGTCGGCCTCTGCCTGTTGCACTAACAATTGCAGTTCGGCCACCTGCGCCTGCGTCGGCCCTGTGCTGAGATCCTTCAGGCGCTGGTTGGCGCTTGCATACTCCATTTGCGCCAGTTGAATGTCAAATGGCGAACCGCCGCGGACAGCCAGGCTGTACTGGGCCGTCGCGCCAATGTAGGCAGCCTTTTGCTGCTTGGCAATGAACTCCAGTTCGCGCGTGTCGAGTCGTGCCAGCAACTGACCCTGCTTCACCCATTCGCCCTCGCGCGCATTCACTACGGCAATGCGGCCGGCGCGGCTGAAAGCGAGCGAGACCGTCCTCTCTGCAACAACGTGACCATTGGCAATGACGTGGTTTTCAATCGGTCCACGCTCCACCGTCACGCGCTCAGGCGCGACTTGCGTCTCCGGTACGGTGGCGGGCAATAAGGGCGCAGCACAGCCGGCCAGCATCGCGACCACCAACACGACCGAACCCAAACGACCTAGCTTTGCCACTTTCATCGCGCAACCCCTCCTTGATGCATTCGAGATTCATTGTAGGAATCGCATCTCGAGGCGCGTCTCGCGTGGGTCACGATTTGGACATGACCCACCCATGACATCTGTCATGGGTCAGGGTGCTGGCGAATGGGCAAATTGCGCAAAGTCAGTGAGCCCAAACCTCTTCAACGCATGGCTTTGTGTCGACACAATGATGCCGGCGCGCATTGACGCTTTGGGCTAGATCTCAATTCCTCAATCCACCGCCGGCATCATCGCGCCAGTGCGCAGCGCCCATTTCACGCGCGCCTCGCCCACCAGCGCCACGCTGCCGACGATGCACACAGGATCGTTGCCGTTGAGAATGGCATCGAGCGCATCGGTCAAATTCGGCAGCGCCACGGCCTTCGCATTGCGCGCCTGCGCCAGCGCCAGCAGTTGCTCCGCCGGCGTCGCGCGTGGGTTGTCCTGCACCTGCGCCATGATCCAGCGCGTGGCGCGCGGGTTGAGCGCCTTGATCATGCCGTCGGCGTCCTTGTCTTTCATCGTGCCGAAGATGAACACCCAACGCCGGCCAGGGAACACCTCGGCCAGCGTTACCGCCAGCTTGTTCACGCTGTCGATGTTGTGCGCGCCATCGGCGACAATCGGCGGGTCGGCGCGCAAAATCTCGAAGCGACCGGGCCAGTGCGCCAAGCGCAGACCGTCGCGCACCGTGCGCGCGCCTAATTCCTGCGCGCCGCTGCGGATGAGTTCGTCGCGCAGCACGTCGATGGTCGCAATCGCCGTGGTTGCATTTTCGATCTGGTGCTTGCCGAGCAGCGCACTCTCATACCAGCCTTCAAGATCGTTGATGAATGGGCGATCCTTGCTGCGAATCTGCGACACTTTTTTCACTTCGAAGGACTGCTTGATGAGCGAGACTGCGCCGGCGTTCCAACGCCAATGCCGGCCCACCACCGTCAACGGCGCATTGCATTCGTAGGCGGTGCGCTCGATCACGGCCAGCGCCTCTGCCGGCTGCGACTGGCTGATCACCGGCACGTTCGGCTTGATGATGCCGCACTTCTCACCGGCAATCTCAGCCAGCGTACTGCCCAGCATCTGTTGATGATCGAAACTGATCGAGGTGATGATGCTGGCCTGCGGCTCAACGATGTTGGTCGCATCGAGCCGGCCGCCCAGACCCACCTCGATCACCGCCCAGTCCACATCACGCTGCGAGAAATACAAGAAGCCCATCGCAGTGATCGCTTCAAACGTGGTGATGCCGGCGACACCCTCTGTCGCTGCCTTCACCTTGTCCGCGAGCAGCGCCACCTCCTCTACACCGATCAACTCGCCGTTGACGCGAATGCGCTCGCGAAAGCTGCTCAGGTGCGGCGAGGTGTAGAGGCCGGTCTTGAGGCCAAGCTGTTGCAGGCACGAGGCCATGAACGCACAAGTCGAGCCTTTGCCCTTGGTGCCGGCGACGTGAATGATGCGATAGCGCTCCTGCGGGTTGCCCAGCGCCGCCAGCAGCGCGCGCATGCGATCAAGATTTAACGTGGCAGTTGAATAGCTGCCCATCGGCATGCGCTCGTAATTGGTGAGGGAATACAGGTAATCGAGGGCTTCGGCGTACAGCATGATTCGTTCGCGATGGCGTGTGCGCAAATGATAAATGGAATTTCGTGTTTTGGTGATTGGGTGATTGGGTTGTCGAGCCGTTGAAGATTGTCATCCCCTCTCTCTCCATCACATCGCTCTGCGCTTCAACGCTATCATTGCGCACATGCCCAACACAACATCGCAAGGCGCGACCTACGCCGGCGCCGGCGTGGACATCGATGCCGGCAATGCCGCAGTCGATCTGATGAAGGCCGCGGTGCAATCGACCTACACGCCGGCGGTGCTGGCCGGCATCGGCAGTTTCGGCGGCCTGTTCGATGCTGCGGCAGTGCAGGCGATGCGCGCGCCCGTGCTGGTCGCCAGCATCGATGGCGTCGGCACAAAGGTGAAGCTGGCCGCACAATATGGTCGTTTCGAAGGCATCGGCCGTGACATCGTGAACCACTGCGTCAACGACATTCTGGTGCAGGGCGCAAAGCCACTGTTTTTCCTGGACTATTTCGCCACGTCGAAGTTGCATCCACAACAGGTGGCAGAGGTTGTGAGCGGCATTGCGGCAGCCTGTCGCATCGCCGGCTGCGCGCTGCTGGGTGGCGAAACGGCTGAGATGCCCGGCGTATATGCCGCCGGCGCATTCGACGTCGCCGGCGCCATCATCGGCGTGGTCGAGCGCGACGCGCTGTGGCCACGCAAGGATGAGATGCAGGCCAGCGATGTGCTGATCGGCCTTGCCTCATCCGGCCCCCATACCAATGGCTACTCACTCATTCGCAGCATACTCGACGCGCAACCCGCAGATCAAAGTCCGGAACTTATCGACGCGCTGCTCGCGCCGCATCGGAGTTACCTGCAGCTGATTGAAAAAGCCAAGGCCGTCGCGCCGATCAAGGGGCTGGCACATATCACCGGCGGCGGCTTCATCGAGAACGTGCCGCGCGTGCTGCCGGCGCATTTGCATGCCAAGATCGACTATGGCGCGTGGGAGTTGCCGGCGGTGTTCCAATGGCTGCAACAGCGCGGCAACATCAGCGACAACGAGATGCATCGCGTGTTCAATTGCGGCATCGGCATGGTGATGGTGGTCGCGCCGCAATACGCCGCTGCCATTCAAGCCGCGTTGGGCGAGCCGGCGCCTGTCATTGGCACGCTGGCGAGTTGAGCAGGAGAAAATGAAAGGAGAGGATGCCTTTCTTGCTTTCTCACTTTCTTACTGTCTCACTTTCTCCAATGGACGTTACCCTCATCTTCACCGTTCTGAACGAGGCGAAGAGCATCACCGCGCTGCTCGACACGATTGCCGCGCAGACTCGCCGGCCCGATGAGATCGTGGTGTGCGATGGCGGCAGCACGGATGACACGGTGAAGCTGCTGCGCGCAGAGCAGCGCCTGAACATCCGCGTCATCATCGAGCCAGGCGCGAACATCTCGCGTGGGCGCAACGTCGCGATCAGCGCTGCCGCGCACGCGCTGATCGCCTGCACCGACGCTGGCGTGCGCCTCGACCCGCACTGGCTGGAGCGTTTGATCGCGCCGTTCGAGAACCAGAAGCTGGAGACAGAAGATTGGAAATCCACAACCGTCAGCGCCGGCTTCTTCCTGCCTGATCCGCGCAACACCTTCGAGATCGCGATGAGCGCGACGGTGTTGCCACAGCGCGAAGATCTCTCGCCGGCGACCTTCCTGCCATCATCGCGCTCGGTCGCCTTCACCAAAGCCGCTTGGCAGCACGTTGGCGGCTACCCAGAATGGTTGGATTACTGTGAGGATTTGATCTTCGATTTAAGGTTGCGCGGAGCGTTTGGCCCATTTGCCTTTGCGCCAGATGCAATCGCATATTTCCGGCCGCGCGGCTCGCTGCGCAGTTTCTTCAAGCAGTATTACCTCTACGCGCGCGGTGATGGCAAGGCCGGCCTGTTTTTGAAACGCCATCTCATTCGCTATGCCACGTATCTCATCGCGTTGCCGCTGTTGCTGGCGGGGTTGATCGCCGGCGCACCGCTCATCAAGCTGCTTTGCATGATAGGGCTGCTGGCTGGCTTCATCGCCTACACGCATGCGCCGTATCGCCGGCTCGGCGCCCTTGCGCGCAATGCGCCTTTGCGCGACAAGGTCAAGGCTGCCTTGCTGGTGCCGGTCATCCGCATCGTTGGCGATGCGGCGAAGATGATCGGCTTCCCGGTTGGCGTGTGGTGGCGACAGCGGCATGCGCCGCCAAAGTGGCGATAAAAAAGGCCTGACGGGTTTGTCGCCCTTCAGGCCTTTTTACAAAGTAGCAAGCACTAATGGGTAATCGACCTTTGTCCACTACCCATCTTCCAGTTGCCTCGCTTTAGCGCGCCTTCTTGCGATACAGAGCCAACGCGCCGGCAGCGCCGAGGCCGATCAGCGTCAACACAGCGGCAATGGGCGCCCAAGGCATGGGCTGCGCGCTCGCTGGCTGTGCGGTTGTGGTCAACGCTGGCGCGTTGGCCGGTTGACCGCCACGAGCCACCCCTACCGCAGCCTGCGCGCCGACTGCCTGCAGGTCTTTGGCCGGCTGGGCAGCCACGGCTTGCTGTGCGGGTTGCGCGCTTTGCACCTCAGCCACAGCGGCTGGCTGTTCGGCCGGCGGCTGCGCAGCGTTTGCCTGTGGTGCAGGCTGTGCCGGCGCGGCGTTTGCCGTTGTCACGCTGGTGGCCGGCGGCTGCGCTTGCGGCTGTGCCGGCACATTCAACGGCGACGACACTACAGCAGGTTGCGCAGCATTCGTCTGGGGTGCGGGCTGCGCCGCCGGTTGTTGACTCTGTGGCTGCGCTGGCTGTGCGCTCACGGGCTGCGATACCGGTGATTGCAGCGCCGCAACCGGCACCCCACCACCGACCACCAACGCACCACCCACCGGGTTCACCACCGGCTGAGGCTGGGGTTGCGGTTGTGGCTGCGGCAACGCAACTGCGCCAGTCACCTTGATCGGGCCATGCTCATTCAGCGCGCCGCTCAACTCGATCTCTTGCAACCAATACTGCGAATTCGATTGACCCTTTGCATCCACCAGCGAGTAGCTGTTGTTCGCGCCGTTGGCTGTCTGCATCGTCTCCGACACCTTCACCGCATCGGCGCGCTGACCGGTGGCGCTGCGCAGCACGTAGAAGCCAAAGGTGTTGGACTCCAACGCTGTCTTCCATGTGACTTTCACGCCGCCGCCATTTTGCAGCTCAGCCGTGAAGGCAGCCAGCGTAACGGCTGTGCAGCCGCCAACTGGGAATGACACTGGCACGCTGGTCACGGTCGACGCCGATGTCGCGCCGGCCTGCACCTGGTTGGTGATGGCGGTTGGCGCGGCAGCGGTGTAGGTCACGCGCAAGCTGTATTGGATGGTGGCCGATTGGCCTGGATTGAGCGTGCCGGCATTCCACGTCACCACCTGCGCGGTTGCGCCGGCGGGCGGCGGCGTGCTGCTGCCGCTCACATACAGCGTATTCGCCGGCAGCGTGTTGGTCACGATCACACCAGCCGCTGGCACACCACCGATGTTCGTCACGATCGCGGTGTAGGTGATGAGGTCACCGACTTGCAACGTGAAGCAGTTCGACGAATTTTGCGGCACTCCAGTGAGCGACACCGCAAGCGCCGGCGCAGCCACCTGCTGATACATGCCGGCATCGATGGTCAGGTTGCTCTCGCCGGGCTGCAGCGCCACAGTAGAGACACAACCAGTCACCATGTCGGCATCGCTGTCGATGGCATCATTGCCGCCCTGGTTGGGTGGTGAGAACACAAAACCCACTGGCAGCGTAAAGCACACGATGTAACTGCCTGGCTGTAGATTGTCGAAGAGGTACAGGCCGCCGCCGTTGGTCTGCGTGGTGCTCAGCACGTTGTTCGTGCCATCGCGCAGCGTGACCGTCACCCCAGGTATGCCGGGCTCGCCCGCATCCTGAATGCCGTTGTGATTCAGATCATGCCACACGAAATCACCGAGGCGCGCCAGCGTTGAGACCAGGCCGGCGTCGAGCGTCGGGTTGAATTCCCCTGCAGCGAGCGTGACCTGCGGCGTGCAGCCATTGAGAGGATTGGCATCGCTGTCAATGGCGTCATTTCCGCCCACATTCGGCAACGTGAAAGTGTAGCCTTGCGGCGCGGTGAAACACACCGAGTATGTCGCCGGCGGCAGATCCGTGAAGCTGTAGTAACCGCTGGCATTCGTGATGCGCGTATCGATAATCGTGCCGGCCTGATTGCGCAGCGTCACCGTCACACCCGGCACGCCCGGCTCGCCCGCATCCTGCAGGCCGTTCTTGTTGAGATCAAGCCAAACGAAGTCACCGAGACCAGCCAGTTCGGGTGGCGTCTGCAACCCCATGTCGAGAGTCAGGTTGCGGTCGCCGGCCTGCAACGTTACCGTCGGCGTGCAGCCAGTGGTGACGTCGGCATCGCTGTCAAGCGCATCGTCGCTGCCCTGATTTGGCGGCGTGACGGTGTAGCCAGATGGCATCTGGAAGCACACGCTGTAGGTGCCGGGCGGCAGGTTGTCGAACAGGTAGTAGCCCGGCGAGCCGTTCTTGTCGGCAGTGGTCGTCGTCGAAATGACTGAACCGTTTTGCATCAACGACACGGTGAGACCGTTGAAACCATCGCTCGGCGGCTCATCTTGAATGCCGTTGCGGTTGCGGTCGATCCACACATAGTCGCCAAGCGCCGCCGGCAACGGCGTCTGCAACCCCATGTCGAGAGTCAGGTTGCGGTCGCCGGCCTGCAACGTTACCGTCGGCGTGCAGCCAGTGGTGACGTCGGCATCGCTGTCAAGCGCATCGTCGCTGCCCTGATTTGGCGGCGTGACGGTGTAGCCAGATGGCATCTGGAAGCACACGCTGTAGGTGCCGGGCGGCAGGTTGTCGAACAGGTAGTAGCCCGGCGAGCCGTTCTTGTCGGCAGTGGTCGTCGTCGAAATGACTGAACCGTTTTGCATCAACGACACGGTGAGACCGTTGAAACCATCGCTCGGCGGCTCATCTTGAATGCCGTTGCGGTTGCGGTCGATCCACACATAGTCGCCAAGCGCCGCCGGCAACGGCACGGCAAAGCCAAAGTCCAAGCCGTGGTTGCTGGCTCCCGCACCGCCTGTGGTGTAGGAGATGATGGCGACGTTGCCGGTCAACGTGGCGTCACTATCGCGCACGTCGGTGATGGCATCATTGCTCGTATTTGGCACGCCGTTGCCGCCGGCAGCGCTGTTTGGCGTGGTGAGCGACTTGCCGCTCAACGCCGCCTGCGTGGCATCCACGCGAATGGAGTATTGCGTGTTGGGCAAAATGCGCGCAGTGCCGGCAGGGTTGGTGGCGGTGAAGTAATAGGTGCCATCCGCCGCCGTCGCCGTGGTGTTGAGCAACGTGCCAACGGCATCGTACAGGCCGACTGTCACACCGGCAATTGCCGGCTCACCCGGGTCCTGCCGGCCATTGTTATTCGTATCGTCCCACACGCGGTTGCCCAACTCAATCGGCGCCTCATCGCACAGCACAGTCAGGTCACCGAGGCCGGCGGCCTTGCCAAACAAGTCACCCTGCACGCGATCCCCGTTGTAGACGCGATAGGCCTTGGTGAAACCGCCGGTCGCATTGCTGAACCAGCGAATGCCGCCGTCGTTGGTTGTGTCTGAAATACCGTCAATCGGGACTGGGTTGATGGTGACAGCCATCACATCGGGATAGCCTGGGATCTGATTCACCGCTCCCATGCTGACCTCTTCGTGATATGGCATGTATTCATCATCGAAGTAGTACTCAGCGCCACCTGGTCCCTGTCCATCGTTTTGCGGACCGCTGCCGAGACCGCCGCAGCGCGCATTATTCTCCAGCACCCAGCCAGCAGGTGAGCCGCAGGCACGCAACTGATCGCCTGCCGCGATACCCACCATGAGCGCGTCCGGGTAGGCCGGGTTCGATGGCGCATCATTGCCCATCTGGTCACCGAAGCGGTCGCGAAAACCCAAGACCATGTTCCCTGCGGCGTCGAAGGCCAGACTGGCAAATATAGGCTGGGGGTAAACCGGCGAATAGAACAGGCCGGCAGACGGATCAGATGGATTGGCGCGGAATGTCGGGCTCCATGGGTTCCAGCGTGCCGACTCTACCGGCACTGGCGGTGGCAGGGTGATGGGGTCGGTATTGCCCACGCCGCGCGGGTAATCCAACGCCACCTCAAACACCGGCGCGCTGCCGATTGCGAGCGTGCTGACGTTGAAGGTGTAAACATAGGCGCGCAAGGTGCTGGTCAGTTGGGTGCTTTCTGCCGTGCAGACCATTCCCAGATAGCCGGTATTGTTGTAGACCTCCACCGCAAAGGGGCGCACGTCGCCTGGTGCGCAGGTGCCGGCGGGCAGCGGCACATTGTTGATCGGCACGGGCGAACTGCCAACTACTGCGCCCGTGCTGGCGTTCAGCGCGTAGAGCGTGCGATTCTCAAGGTTCATCACGAATAGCGTGCTTTCATCCGGCGAAAGCGCTATGCCGCCCAACGACGTCTTGCCCACCGCGTCCCAGGCTGCATTGCCATCCAACAGCGTATCGTTCAGGTAGTCATTCACATCGTGCGAGTTGGTTGTGGCATTCGGCACGAGGAAGCTGTTCACCACGGTGTTCGTAGCGGGGTCGATGACATAGACTGTGCCCGGATCGTCGGCATTGTTCAACACGCCGTCGACACCTGGGCCAAAGCCGGCGTGCTTCTTGAAGTAGGCCGACGCAAAGACGCGCTTCGCGCTGCGCGACCACGCCAAGCCCCATGTTGCGCCGATCTGGCTCCATACAGCGCGCGGAGCCGGCGCCGGCTGGTCATACAGCGGGATGTTCGCCAAATCGTTGCTGCCTGCGTTATAAGGAAAACTATAGAGCGCCGGCTGGCTGGCGTTGTTGCTGTTCGCCGCGCCAAAATGAAAGCAGTTGACAAAAATCTCGGGGTTGTTCTGGCAGTAGTTGCCCGGCTGCAAGATACCGAAGTTGACTGGCGTGGCGCCATCAGAAAACTGCACAGACGTGCCATTGCTTGCGCCATGCTGCGCCGGCACATAGCCCGCCGGCAGCCCGCTGAATTCGATGCGATACGAGCCGGCTGGAATGTTCAGCGTATAAGCGCCGCTGGGTGCAGTCGATGTCGTTGATCCTGCCACAGCGCCACTAGCATCATAGGCCGTGACGGTGACACCGCCTACACCTTGATCGACCGCCACACCAACCTGGCCACTGCCGGCATTGTTTAGCACAAGACCGGTATCCTGCACGCCGTTGCTGTTGAAATCTTCAAAGACGACACCAGTCACCTGATTTGTGGCTGCAGCAACTGGCAATGTCTGCAACATCGGCGTCAGGCCAAGCAACACAAAGACCTGCACTATGGCCACTCCACAACGAGTGACGACGGACAAACGATGATGTGACGTTGATTTCATATCTCTCCCGTGAACAGGGGCAGCAAGTTTCACGCATACGCTGCCCGCCCCTCTAAGTGCCTCGCACCAAAAACCAATCACCTTGCAATAGCCGACGAGAAAATCATCGATCCAAAGCAAAGGTTCATTAGATTCTCAGAGTGCGATTTACTCCTCAATGACAGCCCCTAAGTTTGATTGCAGTTGTAACCAATATAGCAGAAAAGAAGAAAATGCCATGTTCGCACATCCTGATTCGGAATTTCATAGGCATGTCTCATATTAAGCTATTTGATTGCTCAGAGCAGCCGTCAATCTCATTGACTCCTACATCATCAGTCGCAAGAATGAAGCAAAACTGCGCGATTTGTCCGAATTATTATTCCACTTGGCTTGAAATGCTCAAACAAACAGGCCATGAGGTCGCTGGACCTCATGGCCTATAGAACAGAGGGAGATGTCAAACAGTCAGTTTACAAGGGAGCCGGCGCCGGCGCTGGCATCGACAAACGTCCAGCGCGAAGTGCCGGCATCGTAGCCAAAGCGATAGGTCATCGGACGAACCTGCGCCGCCGGCGGTGCGAGGTTGTAGTTGAACTTCGTCCCGCTCACCAACATGTAATCCGCCTTGTCGAAGCTGATCTTGCGCGCCTTGTCGTTGCCGTCCGGCCCCAGCCCTTCCAGCGAAAACTCCACCAGAGGCACGCCGGCGAATGCACCCTGTGGCGTGAGCGCCACTGACAAGACATCCTGCGTGCGCGCCGAGCCAATGAACAGCCGCTTGCCCTGCGAGGTGTTGAACACGCTCACGCCTATGCCATCGAGGTTGTCAAGTTGCGAGACGATCTTGCCGCTGCCGGCGTCGATCTGAAACACGCGCCCCAGCATCTGGTTGCGTGTTGAGCCGGCCACCGACGTGGCATACACGCTGTTCGTCTCGCAATCGTACGCCAACCCCATCACACCATAGGGGTTGTTCAGTGAAATTGGCGCGGCGACCGGCAGCGTAATCCACGCCGTCATCTCGCCGGTCTCGCCATCAACCTTATAGATGGTATTCTGCTTCTCGGGTGGATTCTCGTTCAAGCTCACGCGCGGCGAGGGCGCAACAAACAAGTTGCCCTTCGCATCAAAAGTGTTGGGGCCAAGATAGCCGCCCATCGTCCACGATGGGTGCTGGTAGGTGCGAGGCGCGCCGCCATCCTGCGCCGGCTCCACCAGCACCAGCCCCTTCATTGTGCGCTCGGCTGTGCTGAGCATGGTGTTGCGTCCAAAGCCAAGCTTCTGCGTAAAGGGGGGTTGAACACGGCAGGCATCCACACTGCCGACCTTGCCAGCGAACGCAGCGGTGGCCGCCGGCGTCATCGATGCCGGCGCGTTGGGTCGAGAAAGCAGCCAGAATGCCAGCCCACCCAGCAATAGCAGTGGCGCCACCACCGCAATCAACAACATCGGCCAGCGAGCGCCCCTTGTGGTAGGCGCCGGTTTTGGTGCAGAGGATGGCGCATTCGTCGGCGGCGGAGTCGCCTTCGCCGGCGCCGCACTGCCAGATTTCTTTTTCTTCTTCGCCATGAAGGTTTGTCGCAGCAGAGGCTCCACACTACTTGGAGATCATCGCCAGCCGTAATCGCTCAAAATGTCTCCGCATGTCGGGCCTCTACTTCACCGGATGAAACATCGGGCCGGCGTAGCATGGGAATGACTTCACTTGATAAACGCCATCCACCAACTCATAGCGCGCCCAGCAATACTCGCGCCCGGGTGTGTCATCGTTCTTCAACTGCATCACATACCACAGCGTGATCGGCGCTTTTTCTATCGGCTCAGGCGGGTCGTCGATGAATTTCTCCGGCCCCTGCTGGTAATCGGGGTTGCAGCACGGGCCGATGGTGATCATGTCCGATGCGCCTTCGTCGCGGTCGCTATGCCGGCGGGTCGCATACATGTAGGCAAAGTCGCCGCGTCCGCCATCGCCAAACTGCCCGCGGCCCGGCTCGATGGCGTAACCCGCACCTTGTGTATTCAAGAAGCGATACTGAAAACCCTCCGGCGTGAATGGTGTCTCCGGCTTCATCACCTGCCACCGTTCCGTTTGCCATACCTTCCAGTCGCTGCCCGTCCACTCGTCGAAGGTAAGATCGTCGCCGGCGGGATCGATGCGCAGCACCGGCCGATACATGCCGTCGTTGCCGCAGCCGCGCCCAATGCTCCCCGCCACAATGCGATAGCGGCCATCGCTGTAGAACTCGAAGCGCTGGCGATAGCTGTAGTTGCACGGCAGCGGCCACCCCTGGCTACGAAATTCCTGGGCGATGGCAAAGCCAATTTTCTGGCCGTCTCGCACGATATCGTCAATCGTCGGCTCGGCATACGGCACCACCGCCGCCGAGCTAAATGTGGGACAGCCAATCGCATCGCTGTAGCCAAAGCCCTCACGCTGCGAGTAGCTTACGTGCCAGTCAACCAGCTTCGCGCTGTCCAACACCGCCTTACTCTTGAACATCACCTCGCTGACGCGCAGGCCATCGGAAGCGGTGAGGATGTAGTTGAACGTCCAGCCGTCCTGCGCCACAGCAATATTCGTGTCGCAATATTTTTCGCTGATCACTTCATCGGCCAGCTTTTGCTCGGTCACATGATTGTTCGGCGTGCCGGCGACCGATGTCCAGCGCGTGCCAACCAACCGGTTGTCGGTCAGATCGACGATGGCCCACAGCGCGCGATCATCCTTTACGAAGGTCGGCGCCACACACAGATGGCGCGAGCGCTCACAGCGCGTGCCGTTCAACGCGGTCTTGGTCGAGGCCATCAGCGCATCACCTTCGCCCGGCTTGAAGCCCAGTGCCTGCTGCACCTCCGGCGCATTCACCGCGATCTGCGTCGCCAACTTCACCAGTTGCTCCGGCAAATCCGGTTGCGTGTCCGGCAGTTGCGTCGCACTCAACACCTGCTTCGTCGTAAGATCAACGATGGCGCGCGTGGTGAGGTTGTAGGCGAAGTTGTACAGCTCGACGCGGAAGCACTGGTTCGTCTTGCATGCCTGCGTGGCTTGTGTGATGTCGCTGTCACGGATGGCGTATACACCCATCACCTCGTTGCGCAACGCCTCGCCGGTCTGTGGATTACGCGCATACTCCAACACACGCGGGTCACGTAATGCAATCTCTTGCGCCTGTTGTTGCTCGGCGGTCAAGCCTTGCAGGCGCAACACCGGCGGGTCGAGTTTCAGCGCAGCCTGCACTTGCGCCTCGCGCTCGGCAATGAACGCCGGCGCCGCACCGGTCGGCTGCACAGCCAGCGCGCCCTGTCCAGGCGGCTCAGTAGCAAAGGGGATGGCATTGTTGGCTGATGCGGTGGCTGCGGGCATCGGCGCGGGCTGTGCCGGCAGCGCAGTGCATGCCGCCAGCAGCATCCCGACCAACACAAACACAAGCGAAGAAGACCTGTTCATGGTTTCAGCTTATTATCTCTGACGATGCCACGCCAACAAAAACAGAAACCCGACATCCTTCGATGTCGGGTTTCTATCGCGCAGCGTCTTACCGCTTTACTTCATTCTTCGCCGGCGCGCGACGAACACACCTGCTGCGCCCAGGCCGAGTAGCGCCAGCACGGCAGCACCCAGCGGCGCCAGCGGGTTCATCGGCGTGGTCTGCGCTGCCGCAACAGTCTCTTGCGTCGCTGTAGTCGGCAACTGCGCCGAGGCCGGCTGGCCGCCGCGCGCCACGTCAATGCCTGTCTGTGCGCCCACCAACACCTGCTCCACCGGCTTCGCTGCCGGCATGGGCAGCGCTTCTGGCGCTGGCTGTGCCATCGCCTGCGCGGCCGGCTCGATCGCCGCTTGCGCCGGCGGCACTGGCTGCGGCTGCGATGCAGACTGCTCCGCGCCAGCTTGCGCGGCTGGTTGTGGCTGCGCCTCAGGCGCAATCACCGCCGGCGCTGCCGCGATCACTGCCGGCTCCGGGGCGGCTGGCTGCATCTGCGGTTGAGGCGCAGGCACGCTGCCAGTGTTCGGCACGATCACACCGCCTCCCGGCACGCCCGCTACAGGCGCAGGCATGACTGGTTGCGGGTTCGGCTGAGATGCTGCCGCGCCCGGCAGCGGCGCCTGCGCGATCACCGGACCGTAATCGTGCCGTGTGCCATCCAGTTCAACTTCCTGCAGCCAATAGGCGTTGCCGGCGCTGCCGGACTCATCCAACAGGCTGTAGGTGTTCGGGCCGGCGGCAACCACCATCTCAGCATTCACCTGCACAGCATCAGCGCGGTTGCCCGTTGCGCTGCGCAGCACGTAGAAGCCGAAGGTGTTGCGCTCCAGCGCCGTCCGCCATGTCACCTGCATGCCGCGCGAAGCTGTCGCCACGTTGAACGACGCCAGCGTTACGGCCGTCGGTTGGACAGGGATGACGACCCGGTTGCTGTCGGTTGGCGGCAAGGTGGTTGAACCAACTCGCGCCACATTGACGATGGCCTGGCTGACGCTGGTGACGCGCACAATCATCGTTGCCACATAGGTCTGATTCACCGCCAGCGATCCCACCGTCCAGGTCAACATGCCGCCGGCATCCGGAGTTACACCGGCGCTCGCCGATACGAAAGCTGTTCCAGCCGGCACCGATTCACTCAACTGCACGCCCGTTGCAGTTGCTTCACCAGTATTGGTGACTCTTAGCGTATAGGTGATCAGCGAGCCCATGGTGGCGACGCCGTTCGATGCGCCAACCTTCGTCAGCACCAACTCGGGGAAGAGCTGGCGGTAGCCGAAGTCGATCGTCTGGCGCGATTCATTGGGCGACAGATTCACCACGCTCTGGTTGCTGCCCACGCTTTGCGGACCACTGGTCGGCGTCATGTCAGGCGGCAAGGTCGTCGCATCCACCGTCACCGTGAATGTGCCGGCCGGCAACCCAGGGAACTGGTAGTAGCCGGTCACACTCGTAGTCGTCGTGAGCGTGTCTGCTACGCCGTCGCCATTCACATCACCCACCAGCGTCAACACCACGCCTGGCAGCGGTAATTCGCCTGCATCCTGGATGCCGTCGTTGTTGGCATCATTCCACACGTAGTCGCCAATCGCGCCCGTGCCGCGGTAACCGAAGTCCACATCCTGACGCGACTCACTCGGCGCAAGCGAGACAACACTCTGGTTGCTGCCAGCGCTCTGCGGACCAGTGGTGGGCGACATGCCGGGTGGCAAGGTCGTTGCATCCACTGTGATGGTGAAGGCGCCAGCCGGAAGCCCGCTGAACTGATAGTAACCCGTCACGCTTGTCGTGGTGGTGAGTGTATCCGCCGTGCCATCACCGTTCAGGTCGCCTGTCAACACCAGCACCACGCCGGCCAGCGGCGTCTCGCTCGCATCCTGCACACCATCGCCATTGGCATCGTGCCACACGTAGTCGCCGATCGCACCCTGTGCACGATAGCCGAAGTCCACATCAAAGTTCGGCGCCCCGGTCAACGTGACGACAGCCTGGCTGTCTGGCGAGACGGTTCCGCTGTCGAGGTCATAGGTCGGGTTGTCCAAGCCAGCCGGCAATGTGGCCGTGTCCACCGTCACAGTGAACGTTCCAGCCGGCAGATGAGAGAACCAGTAGCCGCCTCCCGCGTTGGTCGTGGTCGTCAGCGTGTCGAGGATGTTGTCGGCGTTCAGATCGCCTGTCAGCGTCAACACCACACCGGGCAGCGGCAACTCCCAGGCATCCTGCACGCCGTCAGCATTCACATCGTTCCAGACATAGTCGCCCAGCGACAGGTCTCCGGTGTAGCCAAAGTCGACATCTTGAATGCTGTCACCGGCACCAAGCGTCACCGGCGTCACGCCATCCGGCGAGATTGTGCCGCCGTCTTTATCATAGGTCGGCGTCACACCCGGCGGCAACGACGAGACATCGACCGTCACCGTGTATTGCCCGGCTGGCAAGCCGCCAAACTGGTAATAACCCGTGAAGCTTGTGGTGGTGGTAAGGGTATCGATGATGTTATCGCCATCGATATCACCCTTCAGTTCCAACACCACGCCGATCAGTGGCAGGTCGCCGGGATCTTGCACGCCGTCACCGTTCACATCGTAGAACACTGTGTCACCGATGCTCGCCGGCACAAAGAAACCAAAGTCATACCCGGCAATGGGGTTGGCCTCGCTCGCCGGATCCACGTTCTGCGCCACGCCGTTTTGACCCTTTGTCACAGCAACTGCCGTGCCGCCGTTGTCGTTCGAGTCAGTCATGGGCGTGCCATTGCCGGTGGGCGACGGCACGTAGCCTGGTGGCGTGGCAACCGAGATCGAGTAGGCCGGCTGGTTCGTTGCAGGCGCGCTTGTGCCGCTGCTTTGCCGGTAATCTTCATCGAGCAGCAGATTGCCGAAGCTATACCAGCCTTTCTCGACCACCGGCGTGGAAGGATCATCACCAGAGCGCGTCGCCAATGTCGACACATCGCCATTGGGATAGGTGATGGTCAGGGTGACCGTGATGCCATCCAGCCCCGGCTCGCCTGGCTCTTGCACGCCGTTGCCATTCGTATCCTGCCAAACGAAGTTGCCAGCCGCGCTTGGCAGCACGTAGTAGCCGAAGTCGGCTGCTGTGTAGTTCGGCGCTTGAGTGGTCAACGTGACCGCCAGCGGATCGACCTGGCTGTTGTCGTTGGTATTGGCCGCGCCAAGCGAGTGCCAGTAGCCGCCCAACACGCCGGCCTCGTCCGTGACATCGACGATGTATTTCACTCCATCTTGACTTGTGGGCAGATTGTCGAACAGATAGGCGCCACTGGCATCCGTGACTGTGCTGCCGAACAAGGGTTCGCCAGGATCCACCCGACCATTGCCATTCACATCCAGATACAGGTCGATGGTCACGCCGCTGATGCCGGCCTCTGAGGCATCCTTTACACCGTCTGCATTTGTGTCATTCCACACCAGATCGCCGATGGCGCCTGGATTTGCGCTTGTTCTGTAGCCAAAATCCTGTGCCAGATTGATGCCGCCGGCAGGCAGGTTGACGATCGATTTGCTGTCTGCCCCACCATCCGGATCCACCGTGTTTTGCAGGGCGGGCGGCAGATCGCCAGTGTTGACGGTCACTGTGTAGGCGCCGGCGGGCAGGTTGCCAAAGTAGTAATGCCCATTCTCGTTCGTTGTGGTGGTCAGCGTCACGCCATTGGGATAGGTCAGAGTGACCTGCACGCCCTCAAGCCCCTCACCAGGGTCCGGCATTGAATTGTTGTTGCGATCATGGAAAACCGTGTCACCGATCAGGCCGTCGACACTGCCATGATCGACCGGCGCATAGCCAAAATCCTGATTCAGGTTGCTCGCACCGGAGAGCGTCAAGGTATTCTGACCATTGCACACGCCGCATGGCTGGCCGTCGTTGACGGTATTATTCGGCGTCGAGGTCTGCGTGAGCAACCCCAGCACATTGTCAGCATCGACGACCTTTACAGTGTAGGTTCCATTGGGCAGGCCG
The DNA here is from genome assembly GCA_039810125.1 of Thermoflexales bacterium. GTDB lineage: Bacteria > Chloroflexota > Anaerolineae > J036 > Brachytrichaceae > JBDHWI01. The sequence goes on from JBDHWI010000030.1 coordinate 18,522, forward strand.
GTGAACAGATAATTCCCAGACGCATCAGTCGTCGTGGAAGCAATCACATTGCCGGCACTGTCGAGCAACTTGACTGTCACGCCGGCGATGCCGTAATCCGAGCTATCCCTCGTGCCATTGCCATTGGCGTCCAGGAAGATGGTGTCGCCGATGTCGAAATCGGCGCTAGCTGGCGGCTGATAGCCGAAGTCAGCATTTACAAACACGTCGCCAGGCCCCAACACCACAGGCAAGGTTGTCTTGTTATCGTTGTTCGCGCCAGTCGTGCCAAAGTGATCGGGATCGCCGGTTTGGGTGTATCCCGCCGGTGGATTGGGAATGCTCACGACATAGCCGCCGGCCGGCAGGTCATCGAAGATGTACGTGCCGTCGGGCTTCGTCACAGTGGATACTGCCGGCACATCACCAGGGCCCCCGTAGATGCCGTCCTTGTTGGTATCGACCAACAGGTTGACCGTAACGCCACCGATACCCGGTTCACCCGGATCTTGCCGACCATCACCATTGGCATCGATCCACACGCGATCGCCGATGGCGCCAGGCACACCAGCAGCTGGTGTACCTGTATCTACGGATGGCGCATAGTTATAGCCAAAATCTGCCGTCAGATTTTCCTGCCCAGCCGCCAGATTCACGACATACGGCTGCGTCTGGTTGCCAAAGTCAGCGCCGCCGTTGACGGGGTTGGTTGTCTGCACCAGACCCGCCGGCAGGCTCCCGCCCTGCACAGATACCGTGTAGGTTCCAGCCGGCAGATTGTTGAAGAGGTAGCCGCCGTTGGCATCGGTGGTCGTGGTGAGAGTCACGCCGGCGGCGTTGACCGCCTGCACCACTACATTGGCGATGCCAGCCTCGCCGGCATCCTGTTGACCATCACCGTTCTCATCCAGCCAGACATAGTTGCCAATGACACCCGGCGTGGCGATCTTGACGGTGTCGGTGGCAACGTTGTTCGTTGAGTCTTCAGGGATATTCCCCGTGTTCGTCACCTGCGCCGTATTCGTGATGTCGCCGGCGAGCGCCCTTACCACACCAGTGATCACCAGATTCATGGTCCCAGTGATGGGCGGGATGAAGCCCGTCACCGCGATATTGTTCGTGTCGCCGCTGCTGGGCGTGCAGACCTCATTCGGATCGGAGATGGAGCAGGACCAGGCTGTGACGCCGATATCGGACGGAACCGCATCCACCAATTGCGCATTCGACGTAAACACGCCTGTGTTCGTGACGACAATCTGAAAGACCACCTGCTGTCCAAGCGTCAGGTTATTGGGAGGGGTGTGCGTCTTTTGAATGGCAAGCGCGATGGAAGCAGCCGCATTGCACGACACCGACTCATAGTCATAGTTGGAACTTCCGCCGCGCAAATCAGTGGCAAAGGCCAGCTTGGTGATCATGATGCCGGCTTCCACATTGGCATCGTTGATTGGCTGCTGAATGGCGATGAGCCGGCCATCGTTACTCGGCAAACCTGCGTCACCCAACGACACATATAAAGTGCCGTCACCTCCAAAGGTTAGACCCTCAGTTTCGGCTTGACCACCCGGGCCAGGCTGCGTCGTACTGCCGGCCCCGGCGTTGCCAATCGGCCCCATGGGTGAGCCGATCAACGCGCCGCTGCTTAGGTCAATCTCTTGGATATAACCATAGTTGCCATCTCTGGGGTTCTCAAAAACAACATAGAGTTTGCCCGTCATCGGGTCAAAGGCCATGTCCTCAATCTCAAGCGTGTTAGTCAAAGAAACTTGAACAAAATCGGTGTTGCCGGCCATCGCCCCGAGGACGACCTTGCCAGTGGTTTTGTCAATCTGGAAGAGATAGTTCTCGTCAGTCACACCGTACATCTTTCCGTTAAACGGATTGAGCGTGATGCCCGTGACGCGGTTGTTGCCTGAATCCTCATTACCTGTGCCGACCACACCGAAGGCCAGCGTGAAGGGGTTGGTCACTGTAAGCAACCCACCCGTGCCAACTTCGGTGGCAGAGGTCGACCCGCCGGCGGCCAGGGTGATTTTCACCAGCCGGTCTGGCCGTGTGTATTGATCGAGGATGTAAAACGTGGCGTCGGAAGGATCGAAGCTGCTGGCTTCGTTCGTGCCACCTTGCAGGCCAGTCACGGTCGAGGTGTAGGCGGATGTGCCATTGAACCTATTCACCACATCCACCATTGCGCCGTTGTCATTCAAACCATAGCAATAATCGGACTGTATCGCGCCAGGCGGCAGGTTGGGGTCATAGGCCAGCGCGAGAGACGGCGCGCCAAGAATCGGATCGAGCGCCGGCGTGCGCGCCACTGCCAACACTCCGGCCGCAGCCGCGCTGCCGGCGACGAGAGCCGCCTGTCGCAGTGCTGGAGTGGATGCCGGCGCCAGCGTCAACACTGTCGCCAAAAGTGCATGCACCCATCTCTGGGCGCGACTGGACAAATGATTGAGTATCTTCATAGAGTGGGCTCCTTGTAATTTGATGAGTCTTGAAGGGCTGCGACGAAATTGAAAAAGTTACACGGGAAGAGGCACGCAGGCGTATTGCCTGCGCGCCGGTTCTGAAAGGCTAGTGATTTAAGGTTGTCCATCCGATGCGTTTAAGTAGTTACGGTATGACGCCGGCTTGCACCGTCACATCAGTGAACACAGCCTGCGCAAGCACCGGGTTGTTATGCGAAGTGACCGCCAACCCCGCACGCGGCGAAGACATGTTCACGGTGACGCCGTTTCCTACCTGCACCCATTGGGCGCTTGTCGGGTAGGATGCTGCGGTGCTGTAGTAGGCGCGGATGACATTGCCGCTGCGCGTCAGCTTCAGCCACTTGATTGCGCTGGTGCCGCCGACCAACGCACCGGTCCAACTGGCGCTTCTGCCTGCGCCAGTGCGCCATTGAAACGCCGCCTGACGATCTGGCCGCATGATCAACATGGCAAAGGCGGCGTTGGCCGCTGTGCCGTTGCGGAACATCACGCCGGCCTTCGCCCACTCATTCGTGTTCTGCACGCTGTTCACGCGCGCGACAATCGTCGTATTGCCGCTGACTGTTTGATAGGTGTAGCGGAACTTGTCGCTCCTGCCCCAGATATCTGTCCCGCTGCCATAAATCGTCCACGCAGCGCCATCAAATTGCGCCGACCCGCTCGCTCCAGGTGAACCAATATCCTGGGATGTCCAACCAGCCGGCAAGCCCGGAGTCGCTGTCGGGAGCGGCGTGTTTGTCGCCGTCGGCAGCGGCGTGCTGGTCGCAGGCACAGTTGGGATGGGGGTGGCCGTTGCGCCAACAAACGAGGCGCTCAGACTCAACTCAAATCGCAGGTCAGTGCTCGTCACCGCATTTTGGTGAACTTCGACGGCAACGATGTTTTCACCCTGCACAAACACGTTCGATGGGATATTGAACGTGAAGACGGTATTGCCATCATCACCTGCGTAGGTGGGCGCAAATGTTCGATAGCCGATGACGCCGGCTGGCATGTTGTCGCGCACCACTTCAACGCCGTTGATGTAGACCACGATGCCGTCATCGCGCCGCAACTTCACGACCCAGTTGTTGTAGTCGGCAGGATTGCCCAACAGAAATTTCTGCCGAAAGTAGGTCGTCACATATTTGTTGCTGGCATTCGATCCATAGCTCACTGTCGTGCTGACGGGATCGCCATAACCCAACGGTGACGCGCCAAGCGCCCAGGTGGAAGCGTCAAAGTTCAACGCCTGCCATGACGTTCCCAGATCTGTTCCCTGATCCCAATAGCGCCACACGCTGGGCAGGTAGATCAAGTGGACAGATGTGCCAGAGGGAGTCGGCGTCACCGGAATAGGCGTGCTGGTCGCCGTCGCCGGCATCGATGTATTGGTCGCTGTGGGCGCGGGTGTATTCGTTGCCACACTGGTGGCGGTTGCGGTCGGCAAAGGTGTGCTGGTCGCGGTCGCCGGCATCGATGTGCTGGTCGCTGTTGCAGTCGACTCGGGCGTATTGGTGGCGGTCGCAGTCGGCTCGGGAGTATTTGTCGCCGTGCTGGTGGCGGTTGCGGTCGGCTCTGGCGTGTTGGTCGCGGTCGCAGTTGGCTCAGGTGTATTTGTCGCGGTGCTGGTGGCGGTGGGCGTTGGGGTAGCCGGCGCCTGCCGCGTCGGGCAGGCAACTGTCAGGTTGTTGATGATGGAACCGGGGATCGTTACGCTCAGGCCGAGCCGGCGCAATGCACAATTGCCGCCATCTCCGTTGCGAATGGGCTGGCCGAGACCTGATACAAAATCGACACGGCTTGTGCCAGGATCAGTGGTGGCACTGCCGTTCAAAACGTACAGGTCTGTGTTGGCTGGAATGTCCGGCCCCCAAAGCATGAACTCGATGGTGTAGTGCTCTACATTCGTCACCGTGCTGTGATTGGTGCCACTTCCGCCGTGATCCGCGCTGAGGATGATGGTGGTGTTGCCATTCATCTGCGGGCTGTTGGCGATCAAGTTGAAGAGCTGGCCCAGCTTGGCATCCACATTCATCAAGGCAGTCTGGTACTGGGTGCTGCCCCAACCATAGGAGTGGCCGGCTGTGTCGGTGTCGTTGAAGTGAACAAACGTGTAGTTTGTCGGGTTGGCGGCCATGTTCGTGAGGAAAGTGTTGAACATGGCGGTCGAATTCAAATCGTTGTTGACGTAGACGTCGATCTTGTTCCGGCCATTGTCTGGCCCGGTGACATCGGGCGCGCCATTGGTGGCGTTGTAGGTGTCGCGAAAAACGACGAACTTGTCCTTGCTGGCATACAGGCCGGTGCTGAAGCCGTTGTCGTGCGCGACGTCGAATGCGCTGGCAATGTAGTAGCCGGCGTTGCTTTGCAGTGTCGTGCCGGCTGGCGGGGTGGTGTTTGTTGTCCAGTGATGTCCGCTGTTTGAAATACCGTACTTGTCGTTCACGGATCGGCCGGTCAACATGTCGGTGTGGTTTGGCAGCGTGATGGTGTAGTCATAATCGGTGCGCGCGTTCAACGTCCACGCACCCTCGTTCATCAGCTTCTGAAAATTCGGCGCCTGGCCGGCCGTCAGCAACTGCTGCAAGACCTGAGGCTTCAGACCGTCCACAGAGATATGCACCACGTAGGGGTTGAACGCGCCGGTATCGCCGTAGGCGTGCTGCGCGCCCAGCCCCAGCGCTTGAATGGTTATCAAGGCCAGCACGGTGACAAGCGAGGTCGCTTGCAACACGCGAGGGAGCGACGCGCCTTTGGAGGTGGAAGCGGGAGAAGCGGGGAGATGATTCATGATCGCACTTGAGACTGTTTGCCCTATCTTGTCCATTAATCTTTTCACTATAGGAACTCATACTGTCAAGACCACCAACAAAAGAATTCAGGAGCGCCCATCTTTTGTTTCTTTTCAATGTGGCTGTCCCATGTCGTACAAATGAATCTGTTTGCAGGATGGCAGCAGCAGCAACAATTCGGAGGACACTCAGTCATTGTGTAGTGAAATTGCACACGCAATTCATCGCCGGCGTCGTGACACAAAACAAGCCGGCGTCAATTGATTGACGCCGGCTTTGAATTTGCACCTTGAATCCGCAGAGAAATCGCACCGAGGACTGGTGCGCTGCGGTTTAGCTATTCACCGCATTGGCCGCAATCACATCACGATAGAAATATCCACTGTCCTTCACCGTGCGTTGCTGCGTGACATAGTCGACATGCACGATGCCAAAGAACTGCTGGTAACCCCACGTCCATTCGAAGTTGTCCATCAGCGACCACACGAAGTAGCCGCGCAGATCGGCCCCGTCCTGGATGGCTTGGTGCGCGGCTGCAAAGTGCCCGCGCAGATACGCGATGCGCCGCTCGTCGTGAACACGGCCATGCTCCAGCGTGTCTTTGAAAGAGTTGCCGTTCTCGGTGACATAGAGCGGCGTGCGGCCCTGTGTGTCGCGGTGCAACTTCATCAGGATGGCATGCAGCCCTTTCGGGTTGACCGCCCAATTCATCAGCGTGTATTCGGCGGATTCATCGCGCACCACGCCGGCGCCAGCCTTCACCAGCGCAGGGGTGTAATAGTTCACGCCGATGAAATCGTTGCGCTGTGCAATGAGCGCCATGTCGCCGGCATGCATGTCGGCAGCGCCGGCCATGCGATCCAACATGCGCTGCCCATACGCGCCGGTGATGATTGGCTCGGCAAAGCTTTCATACAGCCAGTCGAACTCAGCCTCTGCGGCGGCCTTGTCCTCGGCGCTGTCGCTGAAGGGCAGGCGCGGCTCGAAGTTGAGCGTAATGCCAACGCGGGTGTCGCGATCGCCGGCGGCGCGCATGGCCTGCATCGCCCTGCCATGCGCCAGCAACAGGGTATGCGCGGCCTTCGAGGCGGCAGCGCGATCTCGCACGCCAGGCGCGTGCGCGCCGATCTCATAGCTGAGATAGGCGCTGCACCATGGCTCATTCAATGTGGTCCAATCTTTCACGCGATCTCCGAGTGCGTTTACCATGACGCCGGCGTAATCCGCGAACCAGCCGGCGCAATCGCGGTTGCTCCAACCACCGCGAATCTGCAGCGCGCTCGGCAGATCCCAGTGATATAGCGTGGCGTAGGGTGTAATGCCGTTGGCGAGCAACTCATCGACGAGCCGGCGATAGAAGTCCAAGCCCTTTGCATTGATCGCGCCGGTTCCATTTGGCAGCACGCGCGGCCATGCCACTGAGAAGCGATAGGCCTGCAGGCCGAGTGATTTCATCAGCGCCACGTCGTCCTTGTAGCGATGATAGTGATCGCAGGCAACGCTGCCATCGCTGTCATCCGCAATTGCACCCTTCACGCGGCACAGATCGTCCCAGATCGACGCCCCACGCCCATCTTCATCAACTGCGCCCTCAATCTGGTACGATGAAGTGGCTGCACCCCACAAAAAATCCTTCGGGAAAGTCAATGTTGTCATGATGTTTGTTGCTGGCCGCTGAGCGGCCACCTTTACCGCCTGCGGTCAAAGATCCTCGGCAGTAAAGGAAAATGCGCGCGCAAAGCCGGCGATGTATCTCCCGCCGGCGACGTGAATCCGAATCAAATCGAAGTCTGCAAGGTCGAACATCAACCTGCTTGCTGGCAAGCGCGCCAGATACAACGCCTTTGCCTCAGCGTAGTCCGCACTCTCCTTCTCAATCTTCGCCGCCCGGCCTTGCAGTGTCACGCGCGCCAACGACATCACTTCAGCGCGGCCATCGTCAGGTTCGGCGATGATCAGGCTGCACTGCGGGTTGGCGAGCAACATGCGCTTGTGCGGGGCAAGATTGCTGAGGTGAACCAGCACGCTGCGCAGCGCCGGCTCAGCCACGTATGCCGTCATCGCCGTGAAAGGCACATTGCCTTCACTCACAGCGAGGCCGGCTTGGCGGCATGTGATCATCAAGTGCCGAAGCTCAGCCCGGGTTGATTCGTCCATATTCACATCTCAGTGTATGGGTGGAGTGCCGCTGAAAGACATGATGAGCATTCTGAACGCAGCGCAGTCTGGCATCATGGCTCCAGCGATTATCTGGGTCCAAAAACATTGCTCCAACATCCACAATGAAGCGAGAAGGCAGGTTTATCGTCATGCAAACTGCGGCAGATATTTGGCGTGCGCCTTGAGCAGATCATCGAGCAGGTGCGTGGCCTGCGCATACGAATGGATGTGCGGGTCGAGCATGAGCGCTTGCAGCGCGGCATTGCGGTCGCCATGCACGCCGGCTTGCACCACCAGCTTCTGAATCTCGATCTCGCGCCGCATGATCGCCGCGAGGCCGGCCGGCATTTCGCCGACATGGATGCCATGCACGCCGGTTGCGTTCACGCTCGCCGGCACTTCCACAATCGCATCAGCCGGCAGGTTGCTGATGCAGCCATCGTTCAGGATGTTTGCCGATAGCTCATGCTGGTTCAGGTCGCGCAGCATCGCATTGATGATCGGGATGGCGCGCTCGCCGGTGCGATGCACCGAGGCCTTCACGCCGTTCAGGTCCGCCGAGCCGGCAAGTTGCTTGATGCGCGCCCACTGCTCGCGGCCGCCCTGCTCATACGCGTTGAAGTCGTAGCCGGTGAGCGGCATCGTCTCGGCGGCAAAACCCACATACTCGCCGGCGTGGCCGTCGCCAGTGGCGCAGAACAGCCCGAATACATCCATCATGCGACGCGACATCAACTCAAAGTCCAGCGGCATCTGCGCCAGCCTTGCGCGCAGCGCCGGATACAAATCCTGGCCGGTTTGCAGGTCGCGAATATCCAGGATGAAGGTGAAGTGGTTGAGACCGGCGGCGGTGATATGAATGCGCTGCTCAATCGCATGCACCAGATCGTGCCACGCCGCGGTGGCGTGTTCCGCATCCGTCGGCACCACCTGCAACGCCTGGTTCACGATGCGATAGCCCTCGCCAATCTGATGGCACAGACCAACAAACTTCACGCTTGTCTCGCGCTGCACAGCCATGCACAGCCGGCTCATCGGATTCGTAAAGTTCAACAACATCGCATTCGGCGCGAGCGCCTCGATGTCTTTCGCAATGGCAACCAGCAATGGAATGTTGCGAATGGCGTGACTGAGGCCGCCCGGCCCGCCATTCTCACCCAGCACATGCCGCACGCCGTGCCTGAGCGGGATCTGCCAGTCCAGCTTCCACGCCGCCAGCCGGTCGACCGCGATGCTGACAATGACAAAGTTCGCGCCAGGCAATGCCTCTCGCCTGTCATTCGTCGCGTGAATGGTGAAGGGCTGGTCGTGCGCCGCATTGAGGTTGCCGGCATAGCACGCCATCACGTCGAGCGACTCGGCATTGATGTCAACCAGCCACAATTCGCTCTCGCGCAACTCCTCGGCAAAGGAGAACAGGTCGCCCAGAATCGCCGGCCCAAAGCTCACGCTGCCGACGCCAATAATGACGATTTTGGTTTTCATGATCTTGTAGAGATTGACGCATGATGCGTCATACAACGCGAGTGTACACTCGCGCGATGGCCACAAATAACGTCCTGTATCTCTGTCCGCTTGGCAGGCAGCATCAAGCCTGGCGCCTGCAAGCCGCACCGCCTGAATTGCGCGTCATCATGCGCCGCAGCACAGAAACCCCGCGCGACGAGGTGCTGGCTCTGCTGCGCGATACCGATGCGTTGATCACCGAGCGAACGGGCAGCATCGACAAGGCCATGATCGACGCTGCCCCAAACCTGAGACTTATCCAGCGCATCGGCTCGCTGTATCACGATATTGACCTTGCCGCGGCAAAGGCGCGCGGCATCCCCGTTTGTGCGCGCCCCATTCGCGGCACAATCGCCGTGGCCGAAAACCTGATGCTGCAAATGCTCGCCGTGCTGCGCCGCGCCATGCCCTTGCAACAGGTGATCCGCACGCCGCCAGAGCAATTCATGCCCGCCGGCGCGCGTCGCACCAGCGAGGACGTGTTTGCCTTCAACTGGAGCCGCCAAACGCGCATCGCGCTGCTGCGCAACAAAACCGTCGGCATTCTCGGCTTCGGCGAGGTTGGCGCAGAGTTGGCGCGACGCCTGCAGCCATGGGGTTGCCGCGCGCTGTACGCCAAACGCAACCGGCTGCCGGCGTTCGTCGAGGCAGAACTGCAAATTGCCCATCGCGAGCCGGAGCCTCTGCTGCGCGAGAGCGACATCGTGGTCTGCCTGCTGCCCTACTCCCAAGAGACCGACCGATGGTTGAACGCCGAGCGGATTGCGATGATGAAGCACGGCGCCTGGCTTTGTGAGGCCGGCAGCGGCAGCGTAGTGGACGAGCGCGCCGTGGCGGATGCGCTGCACAGCGGGCAACTCGCCGGCGCGTCCTTCGACACGTACGAGTGGGAGCCTATCACGCCCGACAACCCGCTCCTGGTTCTGGCCGACGAGCACCCCGACGCAAACATCTTGCTGCTCCCGCATATCGGCAGTTGCAATGACGCCGGCGCATCCGAATTCACCGAGTTCTACGGCAACGTGTTGAACGCGCTGCGCGGGCTGCCATTGGAAGGGCGCGTTGCGTAAAGCGCTGCGCCGCCAGGGCGAGGGCGGCCGCTCAGACATCAGGCTTTTGTCGCTTGCGTGGCTCCTTGCCGGCGCTAACATCACGCCAGTTTGTGCAATTGGCATGCGCGACTAAAATCCAGCCGATTGGCCGGACGCGCATGATTTCGCAGCGGCGCTGCCGGCCGCATGCAACAGAATCGAACGGAAAAAGTGAGAAACCATGATCGACATTGGACGTGCACTGCAACATCCTTTTCAGGATCAAAACTGGCTTTCAAAACTCGGCATCGGCGCGTTGATCGACATCGTGCCGATTCTCAACTTCGCCGGCGTTGGCTACATGGTTGAGCATGAGAACAACGTGAAGCAGGGGTCGGATGTGCCGCTGCCCACATGGGACAACCTCGGCAATCTGTTCACACTGGGGCTGAAGTTGGTGGTGGTGTTCTTCATCTACCTGCTGCCCATCCTTGCGCTGTTCTGTATTTTGACCGTCGTCGCCGGCGGATTTGCCGCGCTGACGCAGGGCGGCGACAGTGCAAGTGCCGGTGATGCCGCCAGCGCCGGCTTTGGCATCCTCTCGATCACCATATCGTGCCTGTCAATCATCTATGTGGTCTTCTTTCAGTATCTCTATCCTGCCATCTTCATCCAGTTTGCGCGCACGAAAGAAATCGCCCCCTGCCTGCGTCTGGGCGAAGTCTTCGCCATCGCGCGCAAGAGCAGCGGCGATTACATCTTGATCTTCCTCGTGCTGATCGGCATCAGCCTCGCCATCAGCATCATCGCTTCCATCCTCGCCGTCACAGTGGTGGGGCTGTGTCTGCTGGTGCCGCTGGCGTTGCTGGCCACACCCTACCTCAACGTGGTGATCGCGCACCTGTGTGGACAATACGACCGCAACGTCGACCCAGTGACAACGCCGCGGCCCGACTTTGTGTCGCCGGCCTGATCCCTTTTTGTCGGTGATTCATCCAGCTCGGCTGGATTCACAAAATCAAATCCCCCATTCATCAGGAGAACCTTCATCATGGAAAGCCCGACTCTCATGCAACGAATCATGGGCGTGATCACGCTCAAGGCGCCGGTCTACAAGGACATTGCCGACGATCCCAACGCTACGCCACAAGCCCGCAATGTCGTCATCATCGTCGCCATCCTGGCAGCGATTTTCAGCGGTCTGACCCAGGTCATCTTCGGCAGCGGCCTCGTCCCTGGCATCGTAATGGCCGTGATTGGGTTGTTGTCGGTGCTGATCAGCTGGTACGTCGGCGCGTGGGCGCTGGCCTTCGTCGCCAAGACCTTCTTCAAGGCCAACACGGAAACACCCAACATGCTGCGCGTCACCGGCTTCACATCGGTATTTCAGGTCGTCACCTACGTGCTGGGTCTGATCCCTTGCGTCGGCGCAATCGCTGCGCTGATCGGCGCAGTCTTGCAGATCATCGGCAACATCATCGGCGTGCGCGAGGCTAGTGGACTGGACACGACGAAGGCGATTCTCACCGCGATCATCGCCGGCATCGTGGTGTTCATCATCGCCACCATCCTCGGAGCCATTGCCGCCGCCATCGGCATCGGCGGCGCGGCGCTCACGCAACCTCAATAATCAATCCACCAGCGAAGATCAACGACAAGGCGGGCTTCAGTTTGAAGCCCGCCTTTGTTTTTCGGTTGGATTGCCCCAACATCTCCTGTGCCCTTCCCTGCGTGGCATGTCATGCGCATCAGCGTTGCATCACCACGCCGCCGGCCACATCGAACAGCGCCGCGTTGCGCACAAAGTCTTCCTCGAAGCGGTTGATGTCGGTCGTCGTGACGATGGTCTGGTCGGACTGTCCGATGCGGGTGAGCAGGCACCGCCGGCGATGCGGGTCGAGCTCGGCCAATACTTCATCCAACAGCAGCACCGGCTCCTCGCGCGTCTGCTCGCGAATCCACGCCACCTGCGCCAGCTTCAGCGCCAGCACGGCAGTGCGCTGTTGCCCGCGCGAACCAAAGTCGCCCAGATCCATGCCGTTGGCCTCGAAGCGCATCTCGTCGCGGTGCGGGCCGACCAGCGTCATGCCGCGCGCGATCTCCTCGCGCCGGCGCTCACCCAGCGCCGCCTTGAATGACTGGCGCAAGTCGGCGTCATCCATGCCACTCGGCGGCTGTGATTCGTCGAAGCTGATCTGATACGTCTCTACGGCCGGCGGCCTTGCGGGGTCGAAGTTCGGCTGATAGGTGATGCGCAGGTATTCAGCGCCATTGGAAAGCTCGCGGTGGATCGGCATGGCCAGCCGCGTCAGTTCGGCCACGGCCTTGCGCCGGCGCGTGGCAATCTCGACGCCGGCGGGGATGAGTTTGTCATCCCAGATTTCAAGCTCAATGGGGTCGAGCGCGCGATCCTGCGCCTGCCGCAACAGCGCATTGCGTTGCGCCAGCGCGCGGGTGTAGGTGTCGAGCGCGCGCACATAGCCGGCGTCCACCTGCGACAGCGCCACATCCAGAAAATCACGCCGCAGCGCCGGCGCGCCGCTCACCAACTCCACATCGCCGGGCAAAAACAACACCACCGCCAACTGGCCGACCAGATCGATGCCGCGCTTGGGGATGCGGTCGATGCGAATCTCTTTTTTGAGCCGGTTGAGCTCGCCCTTTTGCAGCGCCATCTCCAGCAGGTGCGCGCCGTTCGCGCGTTCCACGTTTGCCTTCAGCACCGCATATGGGAACGGCCCCTCTTCCTCCGCGCCCCAGCGAATGACCTGCCGGTCGGAGTTGGTGTGCGGCGAATGAGCGGTGGCGAGAAAGTAAATCGCTTCGAGCAAGGACGTCTTGCCCTGCGCGTTGTTGCCCTGAATGACGACCA
>JBDHWI010000031.1:0-29922 GCA_039810125.1 Thermoflexales bacterium
GCTGGAAGCCATCGAGAATTTCGAGCCGGCGCACTGGTATGACGTGCTGCTCGACGGCCCGCAGCGCGACGCACAGATGGCGCGCCTGAAACAACTCATCCGTGACATGGGCAAGGCTGGCATCCCGATCATGGGCTATTGCTTCACGCTCGCCGGCGTGTGGGGTCGCGACCACGGCCCATTTGCGCGCGGAGATGCCATATCGGTCGGCTACCACAATCCCGCCGAGACCCCCATCCCCGACGGCATGGTGTGGAACATGGTCTACGACACTGCGCTGTTTGACCCCGATGGCCGGCGCGGCACAATTGCCCCCATCACGCCCGAGCAATTTTGGGAACGCTACACGCGCTTTGTTACAGAGATACTGCCGGTGGCTGAGGAGGCCGGCGTGAAGCTGGTGGCGCACCCCGACGATCCGCCACTGCCGACGCTGCGCGGTACGCCGCGTCTGACGTGGCGCTGGGATCTGTATCGCCGGCTGCTCGATCTCTCACCCAGCCCCAATCATGGCCTGGAGTTTTGCATGGGCACGCTGGCCGAAATGAGTGAGGCGCTGGGCGCGCGCGCGGGCTTCAAGGATTACTACGACATGGTGGATCGCTTTAGCGCCACTGGCCGCATCGGCTACATCCATTTCCGCAACGTGAAAGGGCAGGTGCCGTTTTACGAAGAGGTGTTCGTGGATGAGGGTGATGTGGATATGGTGAAGGCCCTCAAGGTGCTGCACAAGAACAACTTCGACGGCGTGTTGATCCCCGATCACACGCCGCAGATGAGTTGCGCCGCGCCATGGCACGCCGGCATGGCCTATGCGCTCGGCTACATGAAGGCTGCGATCAAGATCATCGCCGGCGAGTAAATTCGCCTCTCGCCAAATGACACATGCGCTGGGGTTGCATCACGGGATGGCTGTGGTGTTGATCTGTTCGCGCGCTTCCCATCGAGGGGTGGAAGCAGCCTGCGCTTGCAGCGCCTGATCGTATTCGTTTTGCGCGCCGGCGACGTAATCGCCCCAACTCTTCCATACCCGCACTGGCACGGCGCGTTTGCCCCACATGCGCGCTGTGGCGATATCCTGCTCCGTATCGCCGGTGCGGATGACCAGATCGAGATTGCCATTGCCGACATAGCCGCCGCGATCGCGACATTCCACCACCTGTGGCAGACCATATTCGCGCATGTCAACCATGATCTCGAACACGGTGCCAAACGGGTAGTGCGGTCCGCATGCGGCAAAGCCGATGTGCGCCTCGCTGCCGTCGGCCATGACAAGATCGCCGTTGATCCCGCCGGCTTCCGGCGCATACAGTGTGACGTGCATTGTGAGCATCAACGCAAGTGCAATGTTCATGTTCGATGTCCTTCAAGCAGCTGCAAGGCTGCTTTTGTATGAAATTGTGCGAACCCTCTTTCCTCGTGAAACGGTTGCTATGGGTTTTGTCGTTCACTGGCGCCCAGTAGCTTGCAAGCGTCGCTCGCACCCGGCAGGCGATGGCGATTGCGCGCCACCCAGGCGTACAGCGCGTCTTCGATTTGCTTCAGGCCGGGGATGCGATACAGAGCGGGGGCGAGGCTGAACATGCCACCGAGCGCGCCAAGCGCCGCGTTGATGGCTGCTGCGCCGCGAAGAGCACAACTGGCTGCATCGACATACCATGCAGCATCCATGCATTGTTCGGCGGTGAGCTTCACGCGCGCGAGCAGGCCGGCCGTCTGCCAGGGCAGCACATCAATTTGATTGCGAGTGTTCAGGCGCTGCACGGCGCTGGCCGCCCGCGCTCAGAAACCGCAATCACCATCGTAGATCAACACAGGTCGCATCTTGTGAGCAGCGCTGTGGATGAGGCCACAGCTGAAATCCAACTACACTATACCAAGACCCATGACAACCATAACGGACGAACTGCGGATGCGTATCTCGGGCTGGATCGAGGAGCACGCCGGCGAATTGATCGACGCGCTGGCCGAGTTGGCGCGCGTGCCGAGCGTGGTGGGCAACGAGGGCGAGGCACAGGCGATGATGCGTGAACATTACCTCGCCGCCGGCCTCGATGTGGATGTCTTTGAGGCTGATCGTGATGCGCTGCGGGATCACCCGGCATTTGTCGATTCAGGCATCTCGTTCGCGGGACGGCCCAACGTAGTTGGCATGCTGGCCGGCGTCGGAAGTGGCCGCTCGCTCATTCTCAATGGTCACACCGATGTTGTCTCGCCCGAGCCGGCCGGCGCGTGGACATGCGCTCCGTATGAAGCGACGATTCTCCCCGCGCTCGCCGGCGAAGCCGTCAAAGGTGGGGGCTATGGCCGCATGTTTGGCCGCGGCACACAAGACATGAAGGGCGGCCTGATCGCCAACTTGTTCGCCGCGCGCGCCCTGAAGGCGTGCGGCGTATCACTGCAGGGTGACCTGATTTTGCAAAGTGTGATTGAGGAGGAAGCCGGCGGTGGCGGCGGCACGCTGGCCTGCTTCCAGCGCGGCTATCTTGCCGATGGCTTCATCGCCACCGAGCCGCATTGGCGCGACATCAGCATTGCGCATCCGGGCATTCTGTATTTCCGCGTGGCGGTGGATGGAAAAAGCGCGCATGCCGGCCGCGCCCATCAGGGCGTGAACGCGGCAGTCGAGGCTGCGCCGATCATCGCCATGCTCGGCGAATGGGACAAGGCGCGCGCGGCCGCGCTGCACTACGAGCCATTCGAGCGCGTCGACCCTCATGCGAGTCGCTCATGTCACCTGAACGTGGGTGTGGTGCGCGCTGGCGATTGGCCCAGCACTGTGCCAGGCCGCTGCGAGATCGAAGTGCGCATGTCGTTTGTGCCGGGTGAAACAGAGGCCGGGGTGAAGCAGGAAATCGCCGCGCGCGTCCATGCCATCGCCCAGCGCAGTGCGTGGTTGCGCGACCATCCGCCGCGCATCACGTATTTCGGCTGGCACACCGAGCCGTGGATTCAGGACGAGCGCCACCCATTTGTGCAGTCGTTTGTGCGATGTGTAAGCGAAATGCGCCGCGCATATGCGGACGATCCCTTGCCCGTGCCGATGGGATTGACCGCCGGCCTCGACACGCGCTTCGCCGGCCTATACGGCGTGCCGGCGTTTGCGTGGGGACCGAAAGGCGCGAATCTTCACGGCGCAGACGAATACGTCGAGATCGATTCTGTCATCGAAGTCGCGCGCATACTGGCGCTGTTTGCGGCAGATTGGTGCGGCGTCTGCTGAACGCCTGCTGCGATGAAGGGGAAATGCAATGTGAATGTAATTTGTGCATCACAAGCCTCCCCACCGCGATAGATCACGTCTGAATAGCGCGTATCGCTGCCGCTCTTCAATGGCATGACGCGGTAGTAGCAGGCGAATGCAGGCAGGCTGGACACAAGCACGCTGTTTTCGAAGCCGGTGCGTGAAATCGTGCTTGTGTAGGTCAAGGTTCTTGAGCGGTTCCAGCCCTCGATGCGGTAATCTGTGATGTCGGTTGCGCCATTCCAGCTGAAGTGCAGCGCCGGCGCGCCGGCAATCGCATCTGTCAGCACCAGCGTGGGCGTGGTTGCCGGCGTTGCCTGCCATGGGAATCGAAAGGCGCGGTAAATGCGGCCGGCGCTGGGGTCAACCGTCAACTCGAAGCGCTTCGACCCATCAGGCCCTACCTCATTGATCAAATTTTTGGGGCCTCCCCAGCCTAGAAATGAATTGCCGTTGGATAATCGCTGGATATTGCCCATGAAGTAATTGAAGACATCCGGCGTCTCCCGATACTCCCACACGCGCGTGATCGTCTTGGTTGTCTCATCGATCTCGTATTCCACAGCGCGCGAAAACGGCGGCAATTTCTTGTTTCCGTTGTCCCAGAGGGTGATGTGTCCATTGGGCAGCCGGCGAATGTCGTGCTGATACGAGAAGCCGCTGTCGTTCGTGAAGGTGAACACGTTGCCCTTGCCCCCAAGCCGCCACATCACGTCGCCGCTGACACGGTTGATCTTGGTGATCTCGGAGAGGTGCCGGCTGGAGATCAGCACATTGCCATCCCAATCCAGTTCCACTGCGTTCATGTGGTAGGGGTCGGCAGTCGTGCCGGTAATGACTTCGTAGGTGTCGCTGATGGGGATGTGATCGCTCTGTCGCCATTCCCACACCAGCGCGCCATCTGGGCCGATTTCCTGAACGAGACAATCTGCAAACAGGGTGTTCGTCAGCCCGCCAACGCTCGAGAGATCGCGCGCTTTTCTTTCGTAGGTGACCATCAGCGCATTGCCGTTGGGCAGGATTTGAAGATCGTGACTGTCTGCATCCACGCCGTTTTGCGCCTGCCACGTGCGGGTCAATTGATAAGCCGCATCCAATTCCTTGTATTCGCCGGCTCCGCCGCCCAGCGCACTATTGCCAATGAAGTAGGTGAGGTTGCCATTGGGTTGTCGCTTGAAATCTGCTATGAGCTTCCCTGCCGGCATCTGCTCGTAATACACCGGCTCACCCTGCGGGTCGAGAATGAGCAGATAGGGCGAGTTTGTGCCAAAGAACACAGCGAGAAAGACGTGTCCACCAGCCGTGTTGCTGGCCGGCACTGTTGTGGTGATGATGGGGAAGTCTGCCGGCGCAGTGGCGTAGCGCCGCGTCGCATCTGCCTGCATCGGCAGGCGCATGGGCGCGTGCCAGGCCGGCGCCGAATCCTGCTGCGGGTTTGTTGCAGGCGGAGATGAACCCGGCGCGGCTTGCGCAGAAAATTGAGGCAGGAAAGACAGGGAGATGGTTAGAAAGAGGGTTGCCAGTTTTGCCGATTTCATTTTAGCCAAGGAGGGTCAATACACTGGAGCACGATTTCCCCTGCTCCTGAACAGGCGACATTTCTAAGCTGAATTGGCTGAAACTGCAAGCCCTGGAATTCTCAACACTCACCATCGATTCAGACAACGTCGCTACAATGCGCCAATGATCTCGTTCAGCCAGCCGCTGTTTCTGCTGCTGTTGGTGCTGGTGCCGATCAGTGCGTTTATTGCACTGCCGCGATTGGTGAAGCGCCAGAAGCCGGATGCGCGTGCGCGCCTGCCACTTTGGCGCCGGCTGAACCGGCGCGCGCTGGGCGGCTTGCTTGTTCGCAGCGCGTTGATCGCCTCGGTGGTGCTGGCGCTCGCCGGCATGCAGGCAGTGCAATACACCAACAAGCTGGCAGTCGTGTTTTTGATTGATGCAAGCGACAGCGTCGGCCCCGCTGGCGTCGAATCGGCCACGCAATTCGTGCGCGATGCCCTGCGCGTCATGCGCCCCGACGGCCATGACAGCGCCGGCGTCATCGTGTTCGGCGCGGATGCCCAAGTCGAGCGCGCCATGTCCGATATGCGCGATCTCGCGCCCATCGGCACGCAAGTGCGCAGCGCCGGCACCAACATCGAAGGCGCCATTCGCCTTGGCATGTCGCTCTTCCCTGCCGATGCCGCCAGACGGCTCGTGCTGTTGAGCGACGGCAAGCAAACCGTCGGCGATGCTGAGAGTGCGGCGCGGCTTGTGCAGGCAACCAATGGCCGGCTCGACACGGTGGCGCTGCCGTCGGTGCAGGGCGCAGATGCGGCCATCGAGCGCGTCGATGCGCCGCAACGCGCGTCGGTTGGGCAAGTCATCCCTCTGCAGATCATGGTGCGCAGCAACCAGCCGATGCGCGCGCAGTTGACCGTGTTCGCCGGCCCCGATATCGTGGCGCAACAGGATGTCAACCTCGTCAGCGGCCAGAACGAATTCAGCGTGCGCGCCAATGCCACCCGCGCCGGCTTCTCATCCTTCAAGGTGCAGATCGCGCCAGAAGAGGATGTGCGCCCGCAGAACAACACGCTCGCCTCATCGGTCATCGTGGGCGGTCCGCCGCGTGTGTTGCTCGTGGCCGTGCCGCCGGCCACGTCGTCCACCGGTGTGGATGAAACTGCGCAGATCAAAAAGGCGTTGGATGCGACCGGCATCGTGTATGACGAGGTGTCGCCGCGCGCGATGCCGAGCGAGATTCAGTCGCTGGCGTCATATCAGTCGGTCGTGCTGGTGAATGTGCCGGCGCGCGAGCTTTCACTGCGCACGATGTACTCGCTGCAAAGCTATGTCCGTGACATCGGCGGCGGTCTCGTCGCCATCGGCGGCCCGAATAGCTTCGGTGTCGGCGGCTATTTCAAGACGCCGCTTGAGGAGACGCTGCCGGTGGATATGCAGGTCAAGGATCCCAAGCGTTTCCCGTCGGTCTCCATCGTCGTGGTGATGGACAAGAGCGGCAGCATGAGCGCGCAGGAAAATGGCGTGTTGAAGATGCGCCTGGCTGCCGAAGCTGCAGCGCGTGTAGCCGAGTTGGCAAATGACGACGATGAAGTGACCATCATCGGCTTCGATACGGAGATGGTCGATTTGATCGGTCCCTTTCCCGGCCGCGACCGGCAGAAATATCTCAATCAGATTTTAAGCATCGCGCCGGGCGGTGGCGGCATCTATGCCTACGAGTCATTGAAGGAAGCCGAGAAGATCGTGCGAAGCTCGACCCGAATGTCGAAGTTCATCATCCTGTTGGCCGATGGCAATGACACCGAGCGGCAGGAAGGCGTGCGTGAACTGGTGCGCAAGATGCGCGCCGAGGACAACACCACGCTGACGGTGGTTTCCATCGGTGACGGCAGCGACGTGCCGTTCCTGCGCAACATTGCGTCAATCGGCAAGGGGCGCTTCCACCTGACCGACAAGGCTGCCAACCTGCCGACGATCTTTACCGAAGAGACGGCGCTGGCGCAGCGCAGCTACATCGTCGAACAGAGCTTCTTCCCGAAGCAGGGCAACAGCAGCCCGATTTTGAGCGGCATCACCGAGGTGCCGGCGCTCGAAGGCTACATCGCCAGCACGGCCAAGCCGGCAGCACAAGTTGTATTGCGCGCCAATGAGAGTGACCCCTTGCTTGCCGCCTGGCAATATGGCCTGGGTCGCGCAGTTGCCTTCACCAGCGATGCCACCGGTCGCTGGGGCAAGAACTGGGTGGCTTGGGAAGATTTTCCGAGGTTCTGGGCGCAGGCCATCCGCTGGACGATTCTGGAGCGCGGACAATCGACGATTCAAGCCGGCGTGCAGCAGCGCGGCGACCAAACCGTGATCGTGGCAGATGTGCCGGAGGGTCGCATCAGTGATGATCTGAAGCTGACTGCGACGGTGATCGACAGCGATGGCCGCGCGCGACAGATTGCGCTGCAACAGACCGCACCAGGTCGCTACGAAGCTGATACCTATCTCGACCAGGCCGGCGCTTATTTCGTGCGCGTCAATCCGGTCATCAGCAATACCACGGCAGCGACCACCACCAATGCATTGGGTGAGGCGACGGTGGCGTATGTGCGACCCTACTCGCCGGAATACGCGCAGACCGCCGGCGGCGAAGCGGCGTTGCGCGATTGGGCAGGCTTGGGCGGCGGTAATCTGTTGAGTGAGCCGGCGGAGGCCTTTGTGTTGAATGCGCCAGTGGCCGCCTCGCGCACCGATCTTTTTCCGTTTTTGCTGGCGCTGGCAGCGATTCTGCTGCCTTTTGATGTGGGTGTGCGACGCATCACAGTGAGCCTGCGCAAATTGTTTGGGCGTGAGGCACAACTGGCAACTGCGCCGGCCGGCGCTGCCGAACATGGTCGTGTGACACAGCTGATGCAGGCCAAGAGCCGCACCACGTCGCCGGCTTCATCTGTTGCGCCGCGCAGCGCACCTTCGACGTCGCCGGCAGCCAATCCGCCCCCACAATCGATGCCGCAGCAACCAGCGCCGGCGCAGACTGTGCCGCCGCAAGCTGCTGCCACCGCCAGCGAGTTGCTCAAGCGCCGCAAGCAGCGCGCCCAGGATGACGCCGGCGAAAAGAAGGCCGACCCGAAGTAGAACTGGATAGGATGAACAGGATGAGGACGCATTGATCGAGACAAACCCTGTAAATTCTGTCAAACCTGTCTGAAACTCTGTTCACCCTGCATGGAAAATCTGTGACCGGACACAAGATCACCGTCTACCACGACCTCATCGCGACGATGGCGCAGCCGGGTTGCCCGGTGTGCCAGTTGGTCGATCGCGGTGTGCGGCAATATGTCGACATCTTCTTCTACGAGAACATCACCAACGTGCAACGTCGCGCCGAGATCCGCGCAGCACGCGGCTATTGCTCGGTGCATGGCGCGATGTTGATTGGCCACAGCCGCATGTTGGGCACTGCCATCATCCAGCACGACATCATCAACGACACCCTGCGCGAGATCAACCGCGCATTGCCGGCGAGCGAACCTGATGCGACGCGCGCCAGGTCGCGCGCGCGCAATCCGCTGGAGGACCTGGCGAGCGCGCCAATGCGCAATGCGCTGCTGAACGCGGTGAAGCCACGCCGGCTGTGCCCGCTGTGTGAGTACGAGCGCGACCAGGAGCAGGTTTTCATCCGCACGCTGATCAACGAGTTGCACGAGGAGCCGATGCGCGAGGCTTTCCGGCGCTCGGCGGGTTTGTGCCTGCCGCATGTGCAGACGGCCCTGCAGATGCGCGGGCTGAGCGCCGGCGGCTTGAAGCTGGCGATGCAGATTGAGCGCGACATCTTGCAGGCGTTAAAGGCCGAACTTGATGACTATCTGGTCAAGAGCAATGGCTCGTACGATTACGAGGGCATGGGCGCAGAAGCCGATGCGCCGGCGCGCGCGACAAAAGCCGTTTCAGGGCGAGTGTTTGGGCGAAGGTGAGAAGGGTGCGGGCGACAGGGTGAAAATGAGCCTGTGCCGTTTGTGCCTTGAGTATGAGCGCCTGGCTGATCTCATCCAAATTTCAGCATGGCCTGTATAGTTTTGCCGCAGCAATCGAAGCATGTGGCGCACTTGCGCAAGGCCGATGCACATTCCCACAGAGCGTCGCAACTTCGGATTGCAAGTTGACTGGCGGGGAATTCGAGATTTTTGTGTGCGCGCTGCCTGATTCGGCGCAGCGCAGCGGGAAGATACAAGGTCATGCAGGAAGCCATCTCCATTACCCAGGCATTGCCGGCGTCGCGCCGCGTTGGCGGCCGGCTTGGCCTGATGGATACCCTGCACAGCGCGTTCAGCGTCTTCGCCCGCCACCCGCTGGCTCTGTTTGGCTGTGCGTTGCTGTTCTTTGCCAGCGCCGGCCTCATCGGTTCCTTGCTCTACGGCGGCCTGATCATAGAAGCGGTGCAACGCACCGGCTCGCACACTGATTCGGTTGTGCGTATCTTCAACTTGCAGATGCTGGTGCAAGCCATGATCGGCTCATTTCTGCTTGTGCTGGGGCGGGGTGCGGTGGCGTGGATCGCATTGCAAGATGCAACCGCACGGGTGACCATTGGCATGGCGGTGCGCGCGGCGCTGCGTGAATGGCAACCGTTGCTCATCAGCGGGCTGCTGTATGGCGCGCTCATCACCGCCGGCACGGTTGGCCTCAGCGCCCTGCTGCGCGAACTGCGCCTCGATGTGTCAAATACGCGCTGGTTGCGCAGCGATATGAGCAGTGTGATGAACTGGGTGATGGTGCGCGGGTTGGCGCTGTTGCCCCCGGATGCCGGCTCACCCTACAGTGAGTGGATCGCTGCTGTCAAATACAACCTCTCGCGCCTGAGTGGCGCAATACTCCTCACCTTCGATGGGAGTCTGAATCCCTACGGCGTTCAGGGAGTTGCGGTGCGCACGTGGTTGATGGGAATCGTTTCAGTCGCGCTGCTTTTCCTTGTTGAATCGCTCCTGTGCATGAGGAGCGCCGCAATCATGGCGTTGGGCGGCGCAGCGGACTGGTTGAGCGAAACGCTGGCGCTCAGCGCGCGGCATTTCTGGCGCGTGGCGGCGTGGCGATGGGCCTTGCGACTGATGGTGTTTGCGCTGTTCATCGGCGGGTTGGTGGTGCTGCCGGCGTTGCACCAGGCCACTGTCATGAACGCGCTGCGCCAGCAACTGAGCGCCGGTTATTGGACGTATCATATTGCCATTGCTGCCTATGGTGTTGGCAGCGCAATCATCACCAGCCTTGTCGTCACGTTCAGCGTGGCATTTGAATCGCGCATGTATGCTGCGCTAAAACAGGCTGAGCCATGAAAAACCTGGCAAGCTTTGCCAGCCTTGTTGAAAGCCATCAACAAGATCTGTCAGGTTTCAAAAACTTCGAGCATCCATGCAGGACGTTTTTCCCACCTCCATCGCCATCAACCCGCAGCCGGCTGCCCCGACGCGCCGGCTGCGTTTCATGGACGTGCTGAATGGCACGCTGGCTGCTTTTGCGCGGCAGCCGGCCTTGCTGATTGGCGTGGCGCTGGTGTGCTTCGGCGCCGGCGCAGTGGTTGGCGGGCTGGTCTATGCGGCGGCGCTTTGGAGGGAGGCGCTGCAGGGCGCGGCCTATTTTGCCAACACCACGCCGGCATATTATCTGCAAATGCAGGTGCAAGCTGCCATCGGCGCGTTCACCTTTTTGCTGGGGCGCGGCATCATCACCTGGCTGGCGCAGCAGCACCCGCCGGCGTCGCTGCGCACTGCGATCACCGTGGCCCTGCACAAGTGGAAACCGCTGCTGACCAGCACGCTGCTCTATGGCCTCATTATCAGCGTGGCCATGGTTGGCGTGGTGTGGCTGTTGCGCGAATTGCAACTGGACACGTCGAACTATCGCTGGTTCCGCAACACGCCGCAAGGCATTCTCACGCTGGTCGCGGTGCGCGCCACGGTGCAGATACCGCCTGATCCAGGCTCGCCTTTCACTGAGTTGTATGCGGCGACACGCTACGACCTTGCGCGCACCGTGCCAGGGTATCTGACGTGGAATGGCGCCGGTTTTCACATGTCGTATGCGAGCGTTGACGCCCGTTATGCGCTGGCCGGCCTTGTGGCCATCGTGCTGATGGTTGCAGCCGAGACGCTGTTGTGCTTGAGGACGGCAGCGGTGATGACCGGCGATGACGCCTCGGCTTTTGGTTGGCTACAGCGCCTGCTGCCGCCGGTGAGCCGGCATTTCTGGCGCGTCATGGTGTGGCGCTGGGGTGTGCGGCTGGCGATAACCGGCGTGACGATTGCGTGCCTGGTGCTGCCGATGGCATTGCAGCAGAGTGTGATCGCTTCTGACGTTATCCGCGAGGTGCGCTCATATTGGCCATATCTGTTTCACGCTTTTGTGCAGGCCGCCGGCGGCGCGCTGGTGTTCTCGCTGGGCCTGGCATTCAGCATCGTCTTCGAAGCCCGCCTCTTTGCCGCGTTGCAAGCAAGCAGTCAGGATCGACAAAATTTACAGGACTTGCAGGCCAAGGAATGTCGTTGACATTCCAGTTCTGTCCATCCTGTAAATCTTGTCTGAAGACTATCGGTCGACTTCAACCAACTGCGCGGGGTCGCCGTCACATGCAATCGATGAGGCGATCAACCAGCCGGGCATTTGGCGCTCGGTGAAGCCGTAGATCCAACTGGCATCCTCATTGCGACCCTGCGCCAGAAAGCGCGTGCCGGCGATCAACGTGTCGATCAACGTCGCTGTGCGCGCCGGCCCCTTACGCAAATTCACGGGCGCGCCAGGCGTCACGGTGCAGCGCAGGTCACGCACTTGCGCCGGCGTGGCCGTCACCACCACGATGACCGTGGCAACGCGTGAAGCCGGGGTGGGTGCGGCAGTCGCAGCCAATGCTGTGGGTGTTGGCAATGTCGCGCGGGTCGGCGACGCGGTGGGCGTGGGCAAATCTGTCGGCAGCGCGGTTTCGGTTGGGAGAGGCGCTTCGGTGGCAATGTCCGGTGTCGCTGCCATCTCGGCAGTGACTTCAACAGCCGCAGTGCTGGTTTCCTCTGCTGTGGCTGCCGGCGTCGCTGCAGCCACGACGATGGCGGTGGGAGTGAGTAATATGCCGGCGTCGGTGGCGCGCAGGTCTTCCACGGGTGCAGTGCAGCCAATAATCTTCGCCGGCAGCCAGCCGCGTACCTCGCCCGCGTCCCATCCCAGCACCCAAGCCGCATCAGTAGTGCGGCCATATGCCGTAATGATGCTGCGGCTGCCCAGCGCGGCTGCCTCTGTTGCGCCTTCCTGCGGCAACTGCAACAGCGCCGTTTTGCTGCGCGTGATGCAGCGAGCGTAGACGGTGGGCGCCTCTTCTGGGCCGGCGGAGAGGGGCGCTGAAGCGATTGCCGTCTCCATCGCTTCCGGCGTGATCTGCGCGGCGGCGGTCATGACGCGCTCGGCGGCCTGGCCGGCCTGTTGCGGGTCAACGATGCAGGCTGAGGTGAGCAGCGCGACAACGCCGGCGACGATGAGCAAACGCAAGTTGCGAGATTTCATGTGGCCGATTGTACGGGTTGCAGAAGTTGTGAACGTTGTTGCTAACAGCGCATCAGTAAGGCCGGCGCCCAGCCGCTGCCCAACGCGTGCTGGCAGGTTGCATTCGTCACGTGATTTCACTTGCGGCTTGGTGGATACGCGCTATAACTTCCCCTATCAGCGATCTACCGACAAGGCGGTATTGCCTTAGATGTTTGAATGACCGAAAAGGAGGATCTATGTCGAAGAAGTTGACTCGTCGTGATTTTCTGCGCGTAAGCGCACTCGGTGCGGCCGGCGTCACGCTGGCCGCATGCGCAGCGCCAGCCGCACCCGCCGCACCCGCAGCGCCGGCCGCTCCTGCAGCGGAAGCGACGGCAGTTCCGGCTGCAGCCGAACCGACCACTGCGCCCGCCGCAGATGGCGCCGGCGTCGTCACCTACTGGTTTGGCTGGTCGAACATCGAGCCGGCCATCAAGGCCTTTGTGGCCATGCCAGAGTTCAAGGATGCGCTGGGCGGCGCAACCCTGGATTACAAGGTCGGCGTGACGCAAGAAGCGGTGTTGACCGCGCTGGCCGGCGGTAGCCCGCCCGATGGCAGTGCAAACCATGACTATGTGCAGTTCATGGCCAAGGGCCAATACATGCCGGTTGCCGATTTTGTGAAGTCCAGCAGCGTGATCAAGCAGGACGACTTTATTGAGGCGGCCTGGAAGAATGGCTTCTGGAAGGGTGTGCAATACGGCGTGCCGGGCATTGAGCACTTTTTGAACTATGGCCTGAACTACAACACCGACATGGTGCAGAAGGCCGGCCTCGACCCCAACACGCCACCAACCACCTGGAGCGAAACGCTCGAATGGCACAAGAAGCTGACCACCTTCGATAGCGCCGGCAACATCAAGACCATCGGCCTCGACCCATATGACGCAATGGCCGGCGAAACTGACTTCACGGGCTTGTCCTTCGGCTTTAAGCCCTTTGATGAGGAAACGAGCAAGCATGATCTGAACAATGCCGGCATGATCGAATCGTTGAAGGTCATGGGTGAGTTTTACAAGATCGTCGGGCCGGACAAGATGGTCGCCATGCGCGGCGTGGAAGGTCAGGGCGGCTGGGGCGGTTCATTCAACGCCGGCATCCAAGCGATGATCATTGAGGGTTATTGGCACCCGGGTGAGACCAAGATCCAAAAGCCCGAAGTAGCCCAGTTCAACAAGGCTGTGTGGGCGCCTGTCTCTGATGCGCGCAAGGGCAAGAAGATACAGGGCATTGGCGGCCACTTCATTCCGATCTATGTGGGCGCAAAGAACCCGCAGGGCGCCTTCAAGCTGGCCGAGTGGTTTAGCACCGACAAGGCGTGTGATGTGCTATGGAAGGAGGTCGGCTGGTTGCCACCGCGCAAGAGCTATGTTGCCAAGGTTGCCACCGATGAATACCCTGGCCTGAAGTTCTACATGGATTCGGTCAACGAAGCCACGGACTGGACACCGAACTTCCGTCGCTCACCGATCCACGGCTACATCCAGTCGCAGTATCAGGAATTGCGCGAGGCTGTCTATCGTGACAAGACGTCGGCCGAGGATGCGGCTGCCGAGTTGCAAAAGCGCGTCGATGCCGAGTGGAAGAATCAGGGCTATTAGCCAGCATTTGTGACAGGGCGGGTCCATGACCCGCCCTGTCTTGATCTGTGCTGTTCTGCTGGGTGGCGAACCTGGTTGTCACGCAGTCCATAGTTTGCCGGAGGTTGTTCGATGAATGCCACAGTCGCGCCGCCTCGCGCGAATTCACGCCGCATGAGCGCGGCTGAGCGCCGCCGTTTGATCTGGGGGCTGATCTTTGTCTCGCCTTGGATTTTTGGATTCATAGCCTTTACGGTCTATCCAATGATCCAGTCACTGCTGATCAGTTTTACGCGCTACGATTTGCTGCGACCGCCTGTGCCAATCGGCCTGGCCAACTACACAGAGCTCTTCACCGATGATCCAAACTTCGGGAAGGTGGTCTACAACACGTTTTATTACGTGCTGTTGAGCGCGCCGCTGGGCGTGGTGAGCGCGTTTCTCATGGCTGCATTGCTGAATACGAAGATCGTAATGCGCTCATCGTTTCGCGGCATCTTTTTCTTCCCGGCCATCGTGCCGGCGGTTGTCACTGCCACCATCTGGCAATTCCTGCTGAATTCGCAGTATGGCGCGGTCAACTCCACCTTGCAGGCGCTGGGCATGCCGATCATTCCCTTCCTGTCGAATCCCGACTTGATCAAGCCGACGTTCATTCTCATACACGTCTGGGCGCAGGGTGGTGCGATTCTGATCTTTCTGGCTGCTTTGCAAGACGTGCCAAGATCATTGTATGAGGCAGCCGAGATTGACGGCGCCGGCTACTGGAAGCGCTTCTGGAATATCACCATGCCGATGTGCACGCCGGCGATCCTTTACAACATGGTCACCTCGTTCATCGTCGGTTTTCAGGTGTTTACACTGCCATATCTGCTTGTTGGCGTGAATGGCGGACCTGAGCGCGCCGGCCAGATGTACGCTGCGTTGCTCTATGACAACGCCTTCCGCTTCCTGCGCATGGGCAAAGCTTCCGCCCTGGCCTGGGTGCTGTTTATCGTGATCATGTTCTTCACCATCGTGCTATTCAGGACTTCTGCGCGCTGGGTGTACTACGGAGGCAGTGATGATCGCTAATCCACCCTCTCCCGCCGATGAAATCAAACAAGCCAGGCGCAAGGCCACCCTAGGTGAAGTGATCATCGATGTGCTGAAATATGCCGTCTTGATCGTGCTTGCATTCTCATTTGTGTTGCCGTTTATCTGGATGGTTCTTTCGGCGCTCAAGGATGACCCGCAGGTGTACACCATCCCGCCAGTGTGGATTCCCAACCCCGCCTTCTGGGAGAACTTTCCCAAAGCCTGGAGCCAATACGATTTCACGCGCTTCACCTTCAACTCTGTTTTTCTCTATGGCCTGCCAGTCACCATCGGCGTGACGTTGTCATCGTCATTCATCGCCTATGGCTTCTCGCGGGTGAAGTGGCCGGGGCGCGACCTGCTGTTCGGCATCGTGCTGGCCACGCTGATGATTCCATACGCCGTGACGATGGTGCCGCTGTTCATCATCTGGAAGAATCTCGGATTGATCAACAGCTACTGGCCGCTGGTCATCCCAGCCTTCTTTGGCAGCGCGTACGGCATTTTCCTGCTGCGCCAGTTTTACCTGACCATCCCGCAGGAACTGTCGGAAGCTGCGCGCATTGATGGCGCCGGCGAATTGGGCATCTGGTGGCGCATCATCCTGCCGTTGGCCAAGCCGGCGCTCACCGTTGTCGCGCTCTTCACCTTCATTGGCACGTGGAACGACTATCTCGCGCCGCTGATTTACATCAGCAAGACAGAGTTGTATCCAGTCGCGCTCGGGGTCAACCTGCTGCGCATTGCGGTCGGTGCCACCGGCACGCCGGCGAACATCTATCCTTATCTGATGGCAGTCAGCACGATCGTGACCGTTCCGGTCATCATCCTCTTTTACTTTGCGCAACGCACCTTCATCGAAGGCGTCACGACCACGGGCTTGAAGGGTTGATTGTGCGCAGATTGCCGTCACAAGTTGTTTTGAGTCTGAACACAAAAGAGCGAAGAGGCGATTTCACCTCTTCGCTCTTTTGTGCCATATTCCATTTCATGTCCACCGACACAGTTCAGGCCTGGGCGGAGACTGTCTCCATCCCCACTTATCGCATCGGCTCGCCCGACAAGAATCCGATGTTTCTTGAAAAGCGGGTGTATCAGGGCAGCAGCGGCGTGGTGTATCCATATCCTGTCATCGATCGCGTCTTTGACGATCGGGAAGATAAGGACTACACCGCGATTTTTCTGGAGAATCGCTACCTGAAGATCATGCTCCTGCCGGCCATCGGCGGGCGCGTGCAAATGGCGTTGGACAAGACCAACGGCTATCACTTCGTCTACTACAACCGCGTGATCAAGCCGGCGCTCGTCGGCCTCACCGGCCCGTGGATCAGCGGCGGCATCGAATTCAACTGGCCGCAACATCATCGCCCCAGCACGTTCGAGCCGATGGATTGGCGCATCGTCGAGAACGCCGACGGCAGCAAAACCGTGTGGTGCAGCGAGGTTGAGCGCATGTTCTTCACCAAGGGCATGCATGGCTTCACGCTGCATCCCCATCGCGCGTACTTGCAGATCGACGTGCAGCTGCACAACCGCACCAGTGAGCCGCAGACGTTTTTGTGGTGGGCCAACCCGGCTGTGCACGTGAACGATGACTACCAGTCGGTTTTCCCGCCGGATGTGCATGCGGTGATGGATCATGGCAAGCGTGACGTGAGCGATTTTCCCATCGCCACCGGCACCTACTACAAGGTGAACTATGCGCCTGGCACCGACATCTCACGCTACAAGAACATCCCTGTGCCGACGTCGTTCATGGCTGACCATTCAGACTTCGATTTCATCGGCGATTACGATCATGGCGCGCAGGCCGGCATGATGCATGTGGCCGACCATCACACTGTGCCAGGCAAGAAGCAATGGACGTGGGGCACGAGCGACTTTGGGCAGGCATGGGATCGGCAACTCACCGACGCAGATGGCCCGTACATTGAGCTGATGTGCGGCGCGTACACCGACAACCAGCCCGACTTCTCATGGATCATGCCTGGCGAGGAGAAGCGCTTCACGCAGATCTTCATGCCATATCAGCGCATTGGGCCGGCCACCAATGCCAACCGCGACGCTGTGATTCACCTCGACATTGCAAATGGTCGCGCGAAGTTTGGCGCATATGTGTCGTCGCCGCGAAGGGTGCGGGTGACGCTGGCCGCGGGGGGTGACGAGCTGTTCAGTCGCGTGGCCGCGCTCTCGCCGGAAGATGTATTGATGGCCGAGGCGACTTTGCCCGCCGGCATCGCACCGCAGCAGGTGACGTTGCGCGTGGCAGATGCAGATGATGCAAGCGAGCTGATTGTATTCACCCCGCTGCCGGCGGAGAAGCAATCCATCCCCTCGCCAGCGATGCCGGCCAGGCCGCCGGCAGAAATCGCATCCAACGAGGAACTCTTCCTCAACGGCCTGCACCTGGAGCAATATCGCCATGCAACCTATGCGCCAGAGCCGTACTACGAAGAGGCGTTGCGGCGCGATCCATTCGACAGCCGCTGCAACAACGCGCTGGGGTTGCTGCTGTATCGGCGCGGCAAATTCGCCGCCGCCGAGCCATTCTTTCGCAGGGCCATCGCCAGCCTTACCCGTCGCAACCCCAACCCCTACGATGGTGAGCCGTCATACAACCTCGGCCTGGCGCTCAAAATGCAGGGCAAATATCACGCAGCCTTCGATGCCTTCTTCAAGGCAACCTGGAACGCAGCCTGGCAGGACGCAGCGCACTTCGAGCTGGCGCGGCTGGCAGCGCGCTTCGGAGACTACACGCGCGCGCTTGATCTGGCGGAGCGGGCGCTGCGTCGCAACGCATCGCATCACAAGGCGCGTCATTTGAAGATTGCGCTGCTCAAGAGGCTGGGCCGCACGACGCAGGCGCAGCACGAATGCGAAATCGCGCTCGCGCTGGACTGCATGGAGCCCGGCGCGTTGTGGGAATCGGGCCAACTGGATGAAGCGTACAGCATGCCTGAGGCGTATGTTGAGTTGGGCGTCGATTGCCTGCACGCCGGCTTCTTCGATGACGCGCATGCACTGTTCACGCGCGCAGTTGAGATTTCGGGCGACCCATTGCCGGCCTACTTCCTTGCGGATTGCCTGTTGCAGAAGGGCGACCGCGCTGGCGCGCTGGACGCCTTTCAAAAAGCAGCTGCGATGCCGGCCGGCACTTGCTTCCCGCACCGGCTCGAAAGCGTGAATGCGCTCGAAGCTGCGATGCGCATGAATCCAGCTGATGCACGCGCGCCGTATTACCTTGGCAACTTCTGGTATGCCCACCGCCAGTATGACGACGCCATCACCTGCTGGGAAAAGGCCATCAAACTTGACGCCTTGTTTCCCACCGCGCATCGCAATCTTGGCCTGGCCTACTTCAACAAGCGCAGTGACGCGAAGCGAGCGCGCAAGATGCTGGAAAAAGCCTTTGCCCTCGATCCAACGGACGCGCGCGTGTTCTTTGAACTCGACCAATTACACAAGCGCTTGAATGTCTCGCCGCGCAAGCGGCTGGCGCTGCTGGACAAGCACAGTGAACTCGTCGAGCAGCGCGATGACTTGGTGATCGAACGCGTCACCTGCCTGAATGCGCTGGGCCGGCATGAGGCGGCGCTGGCTGAAGTGGCGCGCCGGCGTTTCCACCCATGGGAAGGCGGTGAAGGCAAGCCATCTAACCAGTTTGTGTTGAGCCTGGTGCAGCAGGCAAAGGCAGCGATCCAGCGGCGCAAATTCACAGCTGCCATCGCCATGCTGGAGCAGGCGCAGACCCGCCCGCACAATCTGGGCGAGGGCAAATTGCACGGCATTCAGGAGAACGACATCTTCTACTTTCTCGGTGTGGCGCACGCCGGCCTGGGAGAGGCTGCGAAGGCAGCAGCATGGTGGACGAAGGCGTCCACCGGCCTGAGCGAACCGACGTCAGCCATGTTCTACAACGACCAACCGCCGGACATGATTTTCTATCAAGGGCTGGCGCGGCAGGCGCTGGGGCGCAAGACTGAGGCGAAGGCCATCTTCCGCAAGTTGGTGAACTACGGCAGGCAGCACATGAAGGACGACGTGAAGATCGACTATTTCGCCGTGTCGCTGCCGGATTTCCTGGTGTTCGAGGATGACCTGAACGCGCGCAACCGCGCGCATTGTCATTACATGATGGCGCTGGGATATCTGGGATTGGGCGACGCCGGCAAGGCGCAAACGTATTTTCGTGAAGTGCTTGCGCTCAACGCCGCGCATCTCGGCGCGATCATGCATCAGAAATTGTTTCACAACAACGATAGACATTCAGAAAGATGAACAACACAATCGATCTCGCCGGCGAGTGGGATTTCCAACTCGACCCACAGGACTGCGGCATCGCCTATGGCTGGTTCAATCGCGCGCTGGAGCAGCGCATCCGTTTACCCGGCTCGTTGCAAGCGCAGGGCTTTGGCGATGACATCACGTTGAACACGCGTTGGATCGGCGACATCGTCGATCGTGCTTATTTTGCTGAGGATCGCTATGCGCCGTACCGGCAAGCCGGCAACATCAAGGTGCCGTTCTGGCTGCAGCCCGACAAGCACTATCGCGGTGCGGCGTGGTATCAACGCGCGATCGACATTCCTGATGCGTGGCGGGGCCGGCGCATCACGCTTGCCCTGGAGCGCCCGCATTGGGAGACGCGCGTCTGGCTCGACAACCGCCATGCCGGCGCGAATAACAGCCTGTCCACACCGCACGTCTACGATTTCGGCTGCGACGTCGCGCCGGGCCGGCATTACATCACTGTGCGCGTGAGCAACGAGATGATCGTCGATGTGGGGCAGAATGCGCACAGCGTGTCGGAGCATACGCAGACCAACTGGAATGGCATCGTCGGCAGCATCGCGCTGGCTGCCGGCAGCCCTGTCTTCATAGATGATGTGCAGGTGTATCCCGATGCGCAGCGCAAAACGGCGCGCGTGCGCGTGCAATTGGCGAATGCGCTCGTGCAGGAGGCGACGGTGAGTGTGTCGCTTGCCGCCGCATTGGTGAACGCAAATCGATCGCACCACCCTGCGCCTGTCTCAACCCAGGCGCATGTGGCGGCCAGCGGCAATGCGATTGAGATCGACTATCTATTGGGAGATGAGGCCGCGACCTGGGATGAGTTTGCACCGGCGCTGTATACGCTCACGGTGAGCATCACAGGTAGTGTTGACGGTCGCACCATCGACGACACGAAGGTTGTGCGCTTCGGCCTGCGCGAGGTTGGCGTCATCGGCACGCAGTTGGCGATCAACGGCCGGCCCATCTTCATCCGCGGCACGTTGGAATGCGCCATTTTCCCGCGCACCGGCCACCCGCCGACGGATGTCGAGTCGTGGAAGCGCGTGATCGGCGTGGCAAAGGCGCACGGGTTGAATCACCTTCGCTTTCACTCATGGTGCCCGCCCGAGGCAGCGTTCATCGCCGGCGATGAGATGGGTTTCTACTTTCAAGTCGAATGCGCAGCGTGGGCGAATCAGGGCGCGACCATTGGCGAGGGCCGGCCGCTGGATCGCTGGTTGTACGAAGAGGCGCATCGCATCGTGCGCGCCTACGGCAACCACCCATCGTTCATCATGATGGCGTATGGCAATGAGCCGGCGGGCCGTGACCGCGATTTTCTGGCAAAGTGGGTGAGCTACTGGCGTGGATTTGATCCGCGTCGATTGCACACCGGCGGCGCCGGCTGGCCTATTCTGGCGGAGAACGACTATCACAACATCCCTGAGCCGCGCATCCAGGGTTGGGGGCAGGAATTGCGCTCGCGCATCAACGCGAAGCCACCGGAGACGACGACCGATTACAGCGATTGGGTGCAGCGCTTGAACAAGCCCATCGTCAGCCACGAGATCGGCCAATGGTGCGTCTATCCCAACTTCGACGAGATCGAGAAATACACCGGGCCAGTCAAGGCGAAGAATTTTGAAATCTTCCGTGACTCACTCAATGCCAATCACATGGGCGATCAGGCGCATGATTTCCTGCGCGCCAGCGGCAAACTGCAGGTGCTGTGCTACAAGGAAGACATCGAGTCGGCGCTGCGCACGCCGGGGTTTGCCGGCTTCCACCTGCTTGATCTGCACGACTTCCCCGGGCAAGGCACCGCGCTGGTTGGCGTGCTGGACCCATTCTGGGAAGAAAAAGGCTACGTGACGCCGGCGGAATACAGTCGCTTCTGCAACAGCACCGTGCTGCTTGCGCGCATGCCCAAGCGTATCTGGCAGACAGGCGAGATGTTCAGCGCTGATCTGGACATTGCGCACTTTGGCCCAGAGCCGCTGAAAAATGTCATCATTGATTGGTCGCTGGTGAGTGCCGATGGTGTGGTGGCAGCGCAGGGCGAACTCGGCGCAGCAGACATCCCCATCGGCAACGGCACGCGCATCGGCCATATTGAGGTGGCGCTGGATGGATTTGCGCCGGCGCGCCAATACGCGCTCGTCACGTCAATTCGCGACGCGCACATCGAAAATGATTGGGATATCTGGGTGTTCGCCGATGACGTGGATCTTCGCGCGCCTGGAGACGTGTTGATCGTGGATGCGCTCGACGACGCGGCGATGGCACGTCTGGTGCAGGGTGGCAAGGTGTTGTTGATGCTGCCGCCGGCGGGCGTGAAGGTCGATTCGGTGATCGGCTTCTCCAGCGTGTTCTGGAACACCTCATGGACGAAGATGCGGCCATCGACCCATACTGCGAAGCCATCCATTGGTCAGGCTCCGCACACGCTCGGTATCCTGTGCAACCCCAATCACGCTGCTTTCGCAGAATTTCCCACAGAATCGCATAGTAACTGGCAGTGGTGGGAGTTGATTCATGGTGCAGCCGCTATGACACTGAACCACATGCCGCCGGCGCTGCGCCCGCTGGTGCAGCCGATCGACACGTGGTTCGAGAACCGCCGGCTGGGGCTGCTGTTTGAGGCGCGCGTGAACGGCGGCAAGCTGGTGGTCTGCTCGATGGATCTGCAGAGCGATCTTGACCGGCGCATCGTGGCGCGGCAGATGCTGCATAGCCTGCTGGGCTATATGGCGAGCGATGCGTTTGCGCCGCAGGTCGAGGTGGATGCCGGCGCCATTCGCGCGCTGTGAAGAATTGCGGGTTACACAGTTTGCCCTTGCGTGCCTGTGTAACTCGCAGTGGAAATCTTTTCGCCGGCGCCGCGCAGAAAGACGTGCGCTGCAAGCAGCAGCAAGACCATCTCGATGGCATTCCACCAGAAATGCACATCAAGTCGAATCGCTGTGGTCAGGCCGGGTAGTGTGCATAGGAAGGTGCCTTGCGTGAAAGAGCTGCGCGCAAGCCAGCCATCGCGACCCACAATACCCGGCAAGCCCTGCGCCGTGACATTGGTGACGCCGAGCTGACGCAGCTCTTCAAGCACTTGCAAATAGCGCACAAAGGTATAGGAATGCTCGATGGCGTGCAATCCCGCCACAAGGACCAACCCATACGCCCAAACATTGCGCATCCGGCCTTTGATCACCAGCCACAACACGACGAATAGCACCGCCCAGTTCCACACAAAATGCACCCATTCGGCGTTTGCCGCCGACAGCAGACCGTTGGATTGACGCGCCGTCCAGAACAGCACATAGTATTGCACCCACTGCACCAGATGCTCAATCGTATGCACGCCCTGCACCACCAGCAGCGCGCTCAGCACGCCAACCATCGATCCAAAGAGTCGCGCATCCTCTCGCCACTTCACCATGCCAATGGGCAGCAGCGTTGCCAGCACGATGGCGGTGAAGGTCCAACCCGGGAACTGAAGCACGATCACGGCAAACGCGCCCAGCGCCAGTCCGATCAACAAGGCGGCAATGGCTGCTTTGGCGTGCCGGCGCGGATGCAGCAGTTGCAACACCGGCAGGTGAGACTGGCTGATCGTCTGCAGACTCCATCTGCGTGAGGATGCGTTCAAGCTGATGTTCATCGGGTCACCTCATTCAATGTCTGTGACTGAATCTTTTTGACGCGCGAGACTTTGCCGTCGGGCCAGATCACGTCGAGATGTTGGATGGTTGCGCCGGCCGGCACGCCGAAGTGAATGCGCGCCGGCTCGCCTGAAAGATAGCCGCTTGTTGTGCGCACCTCACGCTGAAAAATGCCGGCGCTGGTATGCAGTTGCAGCATCGCGCCGATGGCAGCGATGTTGTCTGACTTCGGCCAACGTAGATCGACCAGCACGCTTGTCCCTCCGCACAGTCGATTTTCAAAAACCTGCGCCGGCGCGCGGAGATTGTTGATCACGATGTCAAGGTCGCCGTCGCCATCCAGATCGGCCATCTGCATGCCGCGCCCGCTGCCTTGCGAATCCAATCCCCAACCTTGCGCCGGCTGAAATGCGCCATGCTGTGTGTTGCGAAAGGCCTTGTTGCGCTCCACCAGCTCGCCGTTGGGCAGATGCTTGAACAGGTTGCTGGCGATCATGCCATTGACGACATACAGGTCGAGGAAGCCATCGCGATCGAGATCGCCGAAGCGGCCGGCCCAACTCCAGCCTGTGGCATCGATGCTGCGCTGTGGCGCCTGGTTGCGCCACACGCCGTCCGCGCCGCGCTGCAGCAGCACATTCTGGGCGATTTGGCGGTCGTCGGGTTCGCGCTTTTCCTGTGTGGCTTGAATCATCGGCAGCCATTCGGCCAGCACCGCCGGCGAGGTGTCGGGCGGGTTCATGTCGGTGGTGAAGAGCGCCGTGCGGCCGTCGTTGTCGAGGTCACCCCAGTCGATGCTCATGGTGCTGTGCGAGGTGGTGGCGAAGGGGCGCACCGTCTGCCATGTTCCATCCTGCTGTTGCAGCCAGATGCCATCCTGCAGTTGAAAGTCATTTGCAGCCCACACGTCGCGCCGGCCATCGTCATTCAGGTCGATCAAGCCGATGGCGAGCGCCTCTGCGCGGTCAGCCAGGCGTGCGGCGGCAAAGCCATCGCTGGTGTTGAGGTAGAGATATACGCCGGCCTGCTGCATCAGGGATGATTGTGCCTGCTTTAGTTCAATATCGTACGCGCCGGTCACCAGATCGAGCCGGCCATCATCGTTGAGGTCAGCCCAGGACATGGCGTAGGCGGGGTTCGTCACGCCGCGCAGGTTGTTGCGCGCGAAGCGGCGCTGGCCGAGGTTGCGAAGATACAGCACGCCGGCCTCGCGCTGAGTCAGCACGATGTCGAACCGGCCATCGGCATCCACATCGACCGAGGCGACTGCGCGCGTAAATGGCACATCCAACTCGGTCGGCGTGAAACTCAGGCCGCCTTCGTTCCACAAAATCTTCGCCGGCCTGTCGATGCTGGCGAAGACGAGGTCGAGGTCGCCATCATCGTCGAGGTCATTCACAGCAAGGCCGGCGCCGTTGCTGATGTAGGTGGTGATGTCGCGGATGCGGCCGCCGGTGATGAAAGGCAGTGAATGCTCAACGAAGCGGTTTTCACAGGCGTCAGATGTGTCGAGGGTGGTGGTGCGCACGGTCGCCGGCAGGTTGGGCGCAAAGGTTGGACGCGCTGAAGCCGGCGCAGACTGGCATGCCGCCAGTGCCAGCATCAGGCTGAGGATTGCCGCGCGCGGCGCTGAAGTATGCACGTCCAATCTCCTCTTGCTAAGTGCGACCTGCTCTTCTGCAGGCGCAGGGGATTTTACGAATGAAACTTGCTCTGGGCAATTGCGTGTGTCGCCTCGCGAGCATCCCCGAAAACATAGGTTTGGTTGAGTCGTTGGCCTGTGACACAGTCCAGGCGCATGATGCGCCTACGATTTCTGCAACACGCCCCTTACCGCTGTCGCAAACCGATCCACATCGGCTTCTGTTGTATCCCATGAGCACATCCAGCGCACGACCACATGCTCGGCATCATGCTCTGTCCACTCGTAGAAAAACGAGTGTTGCAGGAGCGCCGGCACTGCACTCTTCGGCACGATTACGAACACAGCATTGGCCTGTACTGGATAGGCGATTGGCGCGACATCCTTCACGCAGTTTGCCAGCCGCTGCGCCATCGCATTGGCATTTTGCGCGTTGCGCAGCCACAGGTCGCTCTTCAACAACGCATCAAACTGTGCAGCAAGGAAGCGCATCTTCGATGCCAGTTGCAGCCCCTGCTTGCGGATGAACTTGAAGTCCGACTTCCCGCCTGCGTTGTGAGCAGGGTGGGCGGTGAAGGCGGGAAAAAGCACGACTGCCTCGCCGCCCAGCAAACCATTCTTCGTGCCGCCAAACGACAGCACATCGACGCCGGCATCTCGCGTGAACGCGCGCAGCGGCAGCCTCAGCGCTGCTGCTGCGTTGCTGATGCGCGCGCCGTCCATATGCAGCAGCAAGCCATTTGCATGCGCAAAATCTGCCAGCGTCCGAATCTCATCCGCCGTATACACCGTGCCAAGCTCGGTGCTTTGGGTGATGGACACCACGCGTGGCTGAACATGATGCTCGACTCCCAGGCCGTGCAGGTGGCGCTTCACCAGATCCTTGGTGAGCTTGCCGTCAGGCGTGGCGCAGGGCAGCAGCTTCGCGCCGGTGAAGCGCTCTGGCGCGCCGCACTCGTCGACGTGGATGTGTGACGTGTCGGTGCAGATGATGGCGTGGTAGCTCTCGGTCATCGCCTTCAAGCCCAGCACGTTGGCTGCCGTGCCGTTGAAGACGAAGTAGACATCGATGTCATCGCCGAGGTGTCGCTTGAAGGTGTCGCCGGCTTTTGCCGTGTAGGGATCTTCCCCATAGCCGACGACATGGCCGGCGTTTGCGTCGATGATCGCCTGCATGATCTGCGGATGAACGCCGGCATTGTTGTCGCTGGCGAAAGTGCGTTGTGTCATGCCGCGATTCTACTTTTCCCGCGATAAGATGGGGCATCCATGACAACTGGCAAACGGATCAAGCTGACGTCGCTGGCGTCATGCGCCGGCTGAGCGGGCAAGCTCAGCCCAGAGGCGCTGGCCGCCGTGTTGCGGCCACTTCAGCACACGTTCACCCCAGCGGCGTTCCCGAACTTGCTCGTCGGTCTTGGTCAGCCCGACGATGCCGCCGTGTACCGCCTGAGCGATGATCTCGCCATCGTGCAGACGGTCGATTTCTTCACGCCAGTCGTGGATGATCCATATGCCTACGGTGCGATTGCTGCAGCCAATGCGCTGAGCGACATCTACGCGATGGGTGGCGACGTGCTATTTGCGTTGAACATCGCTGCGTTGCCCGAAGATTTGCCGGCGGAGATGATCAGCGCCATTTTTCAGGGCGGCGCGGACAAGGTGGCCGAAGCCGGCGCAGTCATTGCCGGCGGTCACACCATCAAAGACAAAGAGCCGAAATACGGCCTCACCGTCACTGGTGTCGTGCATCCATCGCAGGTGATGGCGAAGGCTGGCGCAAAGGCCGGCGATGCACTCATCCTCACCAAGCCGCTCGGCGCCGGCGTCATCACCACCGCGCTCAAGGGTGACCAGGCCGAGGCGGCACACGTGGCTGCGGCCATTGCCAGCATGTCGCGGCTGAATAAGACTGCCGCGCAGTTGGCGCGCAAACATGGCGCGCGCGGCGGCACCGACATCACCGGCTTTGGGTTGATCGGTCACGCGATGGAGATGGCAGACGGCGCCGGCGTGCGCTTCGCCTTTCACTTCGATCGATTGCCTTTCCTGCCCGGCGCATTCCAATACGGTGAGGCGTGGATCTTCCCTGGCGGCGCGTCCACCAATCAAGCTGCGTATCAGGCACAGGTGAGCTTCAAAGGCTTGCAGGACTGGCAGCGCATGTTGCTGTTTGACCCCGAAACGAGCGGGGGACTGCTGATTGCGATTGCGGCGGACAAGGCGGATGCGCTGCTGGGCGATTTGCGCGCTGCCGGCGAGGATGCATGTCGCATCGGCGAGGTTGTCGCCGGCGCGGGCATCTATGTTGACGAGTAGAGGCTGAGAGATACAGCCTCTTCAACCACTTCATCCTTTCTTTGGCAAGTGCAATTCGAAGCGCTTCAACGTCTCTGGCGCAACGTGCGCCCACGCCTTCACGTCGAGGCGCAACTCCACCACCGCGCACGTCGGCAGATCGCCGATTTGCGGCGAGAAGTGCTGCGCCAGTTCACTCATTTCGGGGTTGTGGCCGACCAGCATGGCGCACTGGGCATCATCATCCAGAGCGTGAATGAGCTTGAGCAACATCGCCGGTGTCGCGCCGTACATGCGCTCGTCAATTACGATCTTCTTGCGCTTGTAGTCAAATGCCTTCGCAAGTATTTCCGCGGTGGTCAGCGCGCGCACAGCAGGGCTGGACAAAATCAGATCGGGTTCGAGACCAAGCTTTGCCAATCGTTCACCCATCGCCGGCGCATCCTTTTTGCCGCGCCCGTTCAATGGCCGGTCACGATCATCGAGTGATGAATCGTCCCAACTTGACTTGGCGTGGCGCACCAGGATCAACGTCTTCATGGCAATGACCTTTTTGTTTCATGTATGCCGGCGCCCTCAGGCGAGTCAAATGTGAGGTGGCGGATCAGAGATGTGAAAGCTGCGATGATTTCACGGCAAAAGCGCCTGGGCGATAGCCGCCCACTCCTCGTCCAGCGTGGTCGTGGCGTGCGGTTTGCCGGCGCGGCGATACCAGTAGCCGGCGTTGTAGGCATCGCCTTCCTTGCGATGCAGATATGCATGAACCCACGCGCCGATTGCATCGTCCTGCGCTTGCGCGTGTTCGTGTGCCTGATGCCAGTCACCCTTTGCATCCCACCACAGCGCCTGCAGCGCATGACTCAGTTGTGCCGGCGGATCTGCCGCATGCACCGATGTCTTGAAGGTGTCGAAGTCCATGCCAACATTATCGTCAAGCTGCCATATCTCACCACTTTTTGCCTGCTCCCTATAATCTGCCTCACCCATGAACGCCCGTCTACCTGCCTTCGCCTCGCGTGACTTCCGCATTTTTTGGACTGGTCAGTTCATCTCACTTATCGGCACGTGGATGCAAACCACCGTGCAAGCCTATCTGGCCTATCGCATCACCGGCCAACCGATCTACCTCGGCATCATCGGCATGGCCGGCACGCTGCCCACGCTGCTGTTCACATTGCCGGGCGGCGTGTGGGTGGAGCGGCTGCACAAGCGCAACACCGTCATCGTGTTGCAGGCGGTGATGATGGCGCAGGCATTCGTGCTGGCCGGCCTCACACTCGCCGGCGCCGTCACCATCTGGCACATCGTGGTGCTGGCTTTCATCCTCGGCGCAGCCAACTCCATCGAGATCACTGCGCGGCAAGCCATGCTGATCGAGATTGTCGGCAAGGATGCGCTTCCGAATGCCATCGCGCTGCAATCGACCGCGTTTAACGTGGCGCGCGTGCTGGGGCCGGCGCTCTCTGCCCCGCTGCTGCTCATCTTCTCGAACAATGGCGAAGGGTGGGCGTTTTTCATCAATGGCCTGAGCTACTTCGTGGTCATCATCGGCCTGTTCATGATCCATCCCAGGCTGCAGACCGACGTGCAAGTGGGCATCGGGCAGACCAGTATGATCCATCAGTTTCGCGAGGGCCAGCGCTACATCCGCCAGACTGGGCTGGTGCTGCTGGTGATTTTGATGGCAGCTGTGCCGGGGCTGCTGGCCTTCCCCGTCATTCAACAGGTGCCGGCCATCGCGCGTGATGTGCTGAGCCAGCCCGGCGATACTGATGCCATCGTGGCGGCGCGCAACAGCGCCATGCTCACCGCACAGGGCGCCGGCGCGCTCATCGCATCGCTCATGCTCACGCTGTTTGGGAACTTTTCGCGCAAGGGGTTGTGGATGACCGCCGGCCAGTTTGCGTTTTCCCTCGCTCTGATCGGCATCGCGCTCTCGCACAACCTCTCCAGCACCCTGCTGATGATGATGCTGTTTGGTTGGGGCACAGTGACTGCGCTGGCCAACAGCAACATGGTCATTCAACTGGTGGTGCCAGATGCCCTGCGCGGTCGCGTCATCAGCACC
Organism: Thermoflexales bacterium; assembly: GCA_039810125.1. GTDB lineage: Bacteria > Chloroflexota > Anaerolineae > J036 > Brachytrichaceae > JBDHWI01. Next base: position 28,892 of record JBDHWI010000031.1, read on the forward strand.
TATCTGTGGGCGCTGCAGGGCATCGCGCCGTTTGGCAGCCTGTTGATCGGGACGATTGCGCAGGCCGCCGGCGTGCCGTTGGCCGCGCTGCTGGCCGGCATGGTCTGTTTGTCGTTCTATGCCGTCATGGTGCTGCGCGCGCCGACGGTGCGGAAGTTCAGCACGGCATGACCCTCGCATCTCATCAAGGCCATTTGACCCACGCGCGAGTTGCGCAGCTTGCCAAAAGCAGATGGCCGGCCGTCAGTAAATCGGTCGCGGGATGAAAACGAGAATGAAGACCAGGACAGAGACCACGATCAGCAGCAGATGAATGGATTTGAGCGTGACCGCTTCGTTCAGTGACGGCGGGTGATTGCGGCCAAACAAAAACAACAGCACCACCCACAGAATCCATGCCTGCGAAATGAATGCCAGCGCCGCCATCAGCGCGATGGTGGCATATGAGACGTATTTGGCGCGATGGCTGAGCAGCGCATACACCACATGCCCGCCATCCAGTTGTCCCGCCGGCAGCAGATTGATACCGGTGATGAGCAGGCCGATCCAGGCCGCAAAGCCAATGGGGTGCAGGTCGACCAGTGCATCCGGCGAGCCGAAGCGGACGGTCGTCATCAACAGCGTGAGCAATGAATCACCGAAGAAGGTGGCGTTTTCGGGGATGGGCGCGTTCACTTGCGCGGTGGACAGCGCATAGCCCAGCGCAAGCAGCGGCACGGCGACGATGAAGCCGGCGATCGGGCCGGCTACCGCAATTTCCAGCAGCGTGCGACGATTTTCAAAGGGCTCGCGCTGCACGATGACCGCGCCGAGCGTGCCGGTGATGCTGAGTGGGAAGGGCAGCGGGATGAAAAACGGCAGCGACGCCGGCGCTTTGCGCAGCCGACTCACCAGATAGTGACCTCCCTCATGCGCCGTGAGAATGCCCATCAACGCGCCGCCGAACATCAGTCCATGTGCCAGATTGAAACTGGGGCTGAACAGCATTGCGCCAGTGAAGACGGTCGAGATCACTGTCGCGATGTAGAGGA
>JBDHWI010000032.1:0-29917 GCA_039810125.1 Thermoflexales bacterium
GCAGGGCAGCCGCCGGCAGAGGTGGCGCCGAGATGAGCATCACGAACAAGCTCAGGCAGGCGCACGTATGGGCGCTGCTTGCCATCCTCGTGCTGGCCGCGTTCCTGCGGCTCTACAAGATTGACGCGCAATCGCTGTGGTACGACGAAGGCAACAGCGCGCGCATCGCAGAGCGCTCATTGCAGCTGATCGTCGAGGGGGCTGCCGGCGACATTCACCCGCCGCTGTACTACATCCTGCTGAAATATTGGCGCGCTGTGTTCGGCGAAGGCGAGGCGGCGCTGCGCGCGCTCTCGGCGTTGGCTGGCGTGCTGACGGTGGGATTTGCCTATCTGATCGGGCGGGATATGTTCAGCCGGCGCGTCGGTCTGATCGCCGCATTCTTGTACGCGGTCATGCCGTTTGCCGTGTATTACGGGCAGGAAGCGCGCATGTATGCGTTGCTGGCGCTGTGCGCAGCAGCCAGCACATGGGCGCTGTTCAGGGCGCTGTCTTCAATTCCGTTCTCGGCTCCGGTTCATGGAACGGAGATCACAGGCAACGCCGAGCTCCGAGTTTCAAGAAGGAGCAGCGTTACGTTGTGGGCGCTGTATGTGGTTACGACCGCCGCCGGCCTGTGGACGCAATACGCCTATCCCTTCGTCATGATTGCGCAGGGTGTGTGCGTGCTGCTGATGGCGCTTGCAGCGCGGCGAAAAGAGCGAGCTGCGCCATTCGTCATGCGTCAATGGATTGCATACGCGATTGCCAGCACGGTTGCCCTTGCCCTGTATGCCGTCTGGGCGCCGATTGCGGTGCGGCAGGTGCTGGGCTGGCGCGTGGATGCGCCGGCGTTTGCGCTGGCGCCGGCGTTGCTGGATGCCTACCGCACGCTCGTTGTGGGCCGCACGCTGCCGCTGGAGCAAGCCGCACTGCCGCTGATTATCTTCACTGTGTTGATGCTGGTTGGATTGGCAGGAAACCCGGGGGGCGACCAACTCGACAATCTGAATCTGCAACGCATCAATCGGATCAATCTCCTCGTTCTCGCCTTTCTGCCGCTGGCGCTACTGTTTGTGTTTGGCCTGTATCGTGATGCCTACCTCAAGTTTCTGCTGGTGTGCGTCCTGCCGATGTGCGTATTGGCTGCGCGTGGAATCGATGTGATTTGCAATTGGCTAGCGGCTATCATGCGCCGGCTCAAGTTGGCCAACAGCGCATTGCCAACTGCCTTGCTTCTCACGCTCGCCTTCACGCTCGCGCTGATCCCCTCGCTGAGCAACCTCTACAACAATCCGGCCTACGCGCGCGACGACTATCGCGGCATCCAGCGCGCCATCGCCGCAAACGCGCGCCCCGACGATGCGGTGATCTTCATCGCGCCGAACCAATGGGAGGTATTCACGTATTACCAGCGCGATGATCACAATCTGTTTCCAGTGAAATATCGGCCGGCGACGCAAGCCGAAGCCGCGCAGCAACTGGCGCAGATTGCCGCAAGCCACGAGCGCCTGTTCGTGCTGTATTTTGCCGAGCGCGATGCCGATCCCGAAGGCTGGTATGAGCGCTGGCTGGCTGAGAATGCCTACAAGGCGCAAGAGCAATGGGCCGGCAACATCCGCTGGGCGGTCTACAGCAGTGGCAAAGGCCAATGGCCGCCGACGCAAACGATCCATGCGCAGTTCGGTGATGCCATCACGCTTGAACAGGTGAAGATGCGCGCAAACACGGCGAAGGCCGGCGACGTCATCCCCTTCGAGCTGACCTGGCAGACAAACGCGCCAATCAGCCAGCGCTACAAGGTGTTCATCCACATCGGCGCTGCTGACGCGTCGCCGGCGGCGCAGAATGACAGCGAGCCAGTGGCAGGCTTCCTGCCCACCAATGCATGGGATGCGGGAAAAACCATTATCGACAAGCGCGGCGTGTGGCTCGCTGCCGGCGTCGCTGCCGGCAGGCAGACGGTGTTTGTGGGCATGTATGACGCCGACAGCGGCCAGCGCCTGCCGATCATCATCGCCGGCCAATCCGCTGGCGACCGTTTGAAAGTGGGCGAGATTACAATCACAGAAAAGTAATTGGCGAATTGAAATTGGCGCAATCATCCGTTGCCAACAGTCGATTACGCCATGCGTTTCGTGGTGAGAAAAGACAATGGCGAATTTTGAACTTCTTAAAGACCTGATTCAGCCGGCGAAGACGAAGATCGTCTTGCTGGTGATGGATGGGCTGGGCGGTCTGCCGCGCCCGAGCGACGACAAAACCGAACTGGAAGCGGCAAACACACCCAACCTCGACAAACTGGCGCAGGAGGGCTGTCTCGGCCAGCACTACCCGGTCGAGATTGGCATCACCAGCGGCAGCGGCCCTGGCCACCTCGGCTTGTTTGGCTATGACCCGATCAAATATGAGATTGGGCGTGGCGTGCTGGAGGCCGTCGGCATCAACTTCAACGTCACCGACCGTGACGTGTGCGCGCGCGGCAATTTCTGCTCGCTGGATGCGCAGGGCAACATCACCGACCGCCGCGCCGGCCGCATCCCCACCGAGGTGTGCGAGCGGCTGGTGAAGAAGATCAACGACGCGCACATCACCGTCGGCGCCGGCGTCGAGTTATTTGTGATGCCGGTGCAGGACTATCGCTTTGTCGTCGTCATGCGTGGCGATGGCTTGAGCGGCAACATCGACGAAACCGATCCACAGCGCACCGGCGTGCCGCCGCTGCCGGCGCTTGCCCGCGATGAGGCCTCGAAGCGCACTGCCGATCTGTTCAACGCGTGGATCGCGAAGGCGACTGAGGTCATCAAGGATGAGCATCCGGCGAATGGCCTGACACTGCGCGGTTTTGCCAAAGAGCCCGGTCTGCCGAAGTATCAAGAGGTGTATGGCCTCAAGGCCGGCGCAATTGCGGTCTACCCCATGTATCGCGGCGTGGCTGCGCTGGTTGGCATGGATCGCATTGAGCATCACGCTCACAGCGTGCAGGAGGAATTTGAGGCTGCCGCGAAGGTATGGAACGACTATGACTTCCTGTTCATTCATGTGAAATATACCGACAGCCGCGGCGAGGACGGCAACTTCGACGCGAAGCAGGCAGTGATCGAAGAGGTGGATGCGGCGCTGCCGGCACTGATGGCGCTCAAGCCGGACGTGCTGATCGTGACCGGCGATCACAGCACACCGAGCCAACTCAAATCGCACTCATGGCATCCAGTGCCACTGCTGGTGTGGGCGCCGGCGACAGTGCGGCGCGACCGCAGTGCCGGCTTTGGCGAGCGCGAATGCGCGCATGGCGGTCTCGGCACCATTCGCTCCGCCGAGATCATGCAGCTTGCCCTCGCGCACGCGCAGCGCCTTGCGAAATTTGGCGCATGAAGAAAATTGAGACACCTATCCATGCAGCTTGAGTTTGCATCCAGGAACGCAGCTTGCACGTGAGCGCGCAGATCGCGCTAATGTCAGGCGGCTTTGCGATGGATCCATAGAGGTAAAAGGCATCATGAACAGAACAACCGCACTCAAGCAACTGAAGGCAACGATTCGCAGAGGTGGCGTGATCGTCGGCGCCGGCGCCGGCACTGGCCTTTCGGCCAAGTGCGCCGAGGCCGGCGGCGTCGATCTCATCATCATCTACAACAGCGGGCGCTTCCGCATGGCTGGACGCGGCTCACTCAGCGGCATGATGCCCTATGGCGACGCCAACGCCATCGTCATGGAGATGGCGAACGAGGTGCTGCCGATCGTGAAGCGCACACCAGTGCTGGCCGGCGTGTGCGGCACCGATCCATTTCGCCTCATGCCCGTTTTTCTGCGCCAGGTGAAAGAAGCCGGATTCAGCGGCGTGCAGAACTTCCCCACCGTTGGCCTGATCGACGGCACGTTCCGCGTCGGCCTCGAAGAGACGGGCATGGGCTACGGTCTTGAAGTGGATATGATTCGCATGGCGCATGAGATGGATCTGCTAACCTGTCCGTATGTTTTCAACGAGGATGACGCTGTGGCGATGACAAAGGCCGGCGCAGATGTACTGGTGCCGCATATGGGGCTGACGACGAAAGGCAGCATCGGCGCATCGACGGCGGTCACGCTGGATGAGAGTGTGACGCGGATTCAGAAGATGCATGACGCGGCGAAGAAAGCGCGCAAGGACGTGATCGTGCTGTGTCATGGCGGGCCAATTGCCGAGCCAGAGGACGCGCAATACGTGCTTTCGCGCACGCAGGGCATCGCCGGCTTCTTCGGCGCCAGCAGCATGGAGCGTCTGCCGACCGAGGTCGCCATCACCGAGAACGCGCGCCGCTTCAAGGCAATGACTCGCAGTCGTTTATAGGCCAGCACGGGCAACCAGCAGTTACTCGTGTTGAAGGGTGACTGGCAATTCCTCTACAACCTGCCTTCATCCAACGCAAGCGCAATTGAACGGTCGAGAGATGCGGATCGACCTTCTGTCCACGTCCTTGCGAAAGCTGCCTCACCCAAGCATTGACGTGAGGCGTCGATATAAGGGTCGAGCTGGGTGTGGTCCTTTGGCCACCAGGGATTGTGCCGGCGCTCGCGCTCGGCTTCTGCCGCGCCGAAGAGATGAGTTGCCTGTGCATATCGACCTTTGCTTGCTTCAAAGGCAGCCAGAGTCTCCACACCGAACAACGTTGATGCGTTGCCCAGTGTCCACACATCCGGCACTGACGTGAACGCGCGCAGATTAGCAGCGCCCGACAACACAGCCATGTCGTCACCCTGCAACAAGGCCAACCGCATGCGCAACCCAACCCATTGCGCCGCAGCTGACAAATGTCCGTACTTCGCATTGTGCGTGTGGCTGGCATCGATATAGGTTTTTGCTGCATCTAGCCGGCCTTCCATCAGCGCAATCTCTGCCAGACAATGGAGCGCACTCAGCGTCGGCATCTCAGCGTTAATCAGTTGAGCCAGCGCCAGCGCCTGGCCGGCCAGTTCAGTCGCTTGCGCCAACTTCAACTCGTAAAACGCCACGTGCATCATGCCTTCATACGCAAGCGCCTGACCAAAAATATCACGTTCTTCGGTCGCGACTTGGAGCAGTGCTGCGAAGGTTGCCTTCGCGCCAGCCATATCCAGCCGCCATCGCAGCGGTCCAAGGTGCAATCCTAGATAGTAATGAATCCAGTAACGAGCTCGGTGTTGTGGCGACCTGAGACTGATTGCCACCGCCTCATCCATCAGCACGCAGCTTTCTATAGCTGTCGCGGCAAGCAAGGCTTGATAGCCTAGCACCTCGATGAGTTGCGGACTCTCAGGGTCTTCATGAGCGTACATCTCACGTAATTGACCAAGGATTTCCCACAATTCAGGCGGGCGCGTCGTGTCCAGAAGATAGGCATACTCCAACATCATCGCGCCGCGAATCATGAGTGGCAGGGACGCCGGCATCACCTTGACCAAACGCCGCATCCATTGCAGCCCTTCCTGGCGATGATTCTGAAGCCATATATCGCCAAGGTGGAAGGCGATGTGTGCACCCAATTCCAAATCACCCGATTCGGACAGGCTCCATGCAAGAGCTGCGTGAATATTGGCCCGTTCTGTTTCCAGCACAGACACCCAGCGTTGCTGGTCCACAGATTGGATCGTTGTATGCGTCTTTGTGACCAACGCCAGACAAGCCATTGCATGCCGGCGTTGTATCGCATCCAGTTCACCATGTTCGATCAATTTTTCGTGAGCGTACTGGCGAATGGTTTCGTGCAAGCTGTAACGCACGTCCAGCGGCGTCTCATCTTTTTTGTTGACCAGCGACTTCTTGACCAATTGCGCCAAGTCATTCAGCGCATCAGCGCTTCCACTCATGACTTCGGCCATCTCCAGCGTCCAGCCACCGACGAAGGCGGACACCTGGCGCAACAGGGCGCGCTCCTGCTCCGGCAGCAGGTCATAGCTCCAGTCGATCATCGCGCGCAGCGTACGATGGCGTGGCAGCGCTGTGCGGCTGCCGTCACTGAGCAGGTGAAAACGGTCGTTCAGCCGCATCGCGATTTGCTCGATCGAGAACATCTGCAAGCGCGCAGCCGCCAACTCTATGCTCAGCGGGACGCCATCAAGTCGCTCACAAATCTGCCTGATGGCAACCCCATCGTGTTCGTCAACAGCAAAGCCCGGTCGCACTGCACGAGCACGCTCAGCAAACAAGCGCATGGCGGTTTCATGGATCAATGGCTGCACACGCCAGATCACCTCGCCGGCGATGTTCAGCGGCTCACGACTGGTGGCAAGCACGCGCACGTGCGGACAGGTTCGCAGCAGTGCTTCGACAAACTCAGCGCAGGCCTGGATCAGATGTTCGCAGTTGTCAAGGATGAGCAGGCTGCGCTTATCGCGTAGACATTCGATCAGGACATCATGGGCAGAACGTCCAGAAGGGTGCAGGCCCAGAATGGCAGCAATCGCGCCGGCGATCAACGCTGGGTCGTTGACCGGTGCAAGCTGTATGAGCCACACGCCGTCGACAAAGCCATGCGCCATGACATCACGTTGCAGAGCTTCATCCACCACCTGTAATGCGAGCCGGCTCTTGCCCACACCGCCTGGGCCAGTCAGCATGAGCAGCCGCGTCGTTTGCAATTGCGCCACAAGTTCAGCGATCTCATGATCACGCCCAATGTAGGAGGTGAGCAACACAGGCAGGTTGTGCGCCGGCGCGACAGGAGGCGGACGATGCCCGGAAATGTGCGCTGCGTGCACCGGTATAAATGCCTGAATCAACGCGGCTTCCGCCGGCAGACCGTCATACAGTGGCGGCATATTGGCAGAGGTTAGCAATGCATTGGCCTCTTCCAATGAATGCAGCACGCCTTCTCCTTGCAGCGCGCTGATGATGCGCACGACACGCTCACGCCCAGAGGGGCCGGTCAGGTCGCGCGCGCCTTGCGCCATCCGCGCGATCACCGCCGGGTCGTAGCCCACGATCTGCGCCAGTTTGGCCTGGCTCAAACCATTTTTGCGGTTGCGATATTGCATGAGCAACTCGCCGAACGCGTGACTCATGACCCCTCCCAAGCATGTTGTCAACGGGCATTGACGGATGTGTCAATGCCATTGCAGGCGATTTCTCGTAGCCTCATGCAGTGTAGCACCCGAGCTGCTTTACCAAAACCAGCCGTGCATCCCATCTATTTCACGCAGGAGGAAGTCATGTTCACGACGCAGAAGCCTGTCAGGCGCAAGTCACGCTTGCTCATCGTCGGCGCGCTCTCGCTCGGCCTGTTCGCCGGCGCACAGCAGCCCGCAGCGGCGGCCGGCGGCGAGACGGTTACCACTATTAGCATGCGCATCACAAATGGCAACATTCCCTGGGCATTTCCGCCGCCAGATGGGTTAACCAGCATCTGCCCTGATATTCCTGCCGGCCTCAAGATCAACCCCGACGAAAACGCGACCCAGCGTGACCAGAACGCCGTGATTACCACACGGGCCGATGGCACGAAGCGCATCGTTGTCATCGACAACACCACCGTTACCGCTCAGGACAACAAGGGCGGCAAATACAAGGTTGTGTATTACAACAAGGCAACGCTGGACTTCGATGGCAAGAAGGTCACGTCCAGAATGGATGACACCATTCGCATCAAAGGCGGCAAGGTAGACGTGGATGCCGCCTTCGATTGGGAATGGGTCTATCCGGCTACCGCCATCACCGTATCACTGGGCGCCGACGGCATCATAGTCGATCCCTGGCCCCTCGGCATGACGCCATGGCCGGCTTCATCTGCCGACAAATTGAAGGAAGACCCCAACATCGTGCCAGGTTCGTGGGTAAAACACAGCACAGTCGGCGCACCGTGGGCCTGCGATCCGCTTTAACGGATCGTCGATACCCCAGGGAGTTGCCATGTTTGCAGGGACGGCTACGCCTTTCGACAAGCTCAGGGCCGCCCCTGCAACCGATATCACGCTTATCATGCCCATCAAAATCCTTCACATAGTTGGTCTGTGCGCGGCGATCAGCATTTTGCTCGCGATTGCAGCCACCGTGAGCGCGATGGGTGACCAGTTGCAAGGACGAAAGCTGGATCAGGCGTTGGCAACCACGCTGCGCAAGGCCGGTTTCACCGGGCGCATCGAATCGACGCTGGAAGCGCGACTCGGGCGCCGGCTGAACCCGAAGCTGGCCAAGATTGGGCAGTTGCTGTGGTTTGACACGATCACCGGCTTGAATGACGACAACACCTGCGCCGGCTGCCATTCGCCCACGCATGGCTTTGGTGACACACAGTCCATCGCCATCGGTATTCAGAACAACGGCGTCGTCGGGATGCATCGCACCGGTCCGCGCAACATGCGCCGCTCGCCGATGGTTATCAACACTGCGTTTTACCCGAGGTTGATGTGGAACTCACGGTTTGTCGCGCTGTCGGGCGACCCATTCAACAGCCGCGCTGGCTTCTCTTTCCCATCGCCCGAGGGGAGGATATTGTCTGCGCAATCGCATCTGCTTGCTGCGCAGGCGTTCATCCCACCGACCGAACGCACCGAAGTAACCGGCTTCGACTTCGAAGGCGACAACGACGCTATCCGCGCCGAGATGACACAGCGCCTGAATCAAACGCCGGCCTATCGCATATTGTTCGGCAGCGTCTTCCGCGAAGTTAGAGAGGGCGCGCCCATTACGTTTGACATGTTTGCTCTGGCGATCAGCGAGTTCGAGTTCACGCTCACTTTTGCCAATGCACCCATCGACCAGTTTGCGCGCGGGCAGCACAATGCGTTGACGGAAGATGAGAAACGCGGCGCGCTGTTGTTCTTTGGCAAGGCAGGCTGCACGGCTTGCCACGCTGTCGATGGCGCATCGAACGAGATGTTCAGCGACTTCAAGGACCACGTCATCGGCGTGCCGCAGATATCGCCGCGCGAGACAAACAACACCTTCGACGGCGCCGGCGCGAATGAGGACTATGGCAAGGCGCAGATCACGGGCGCCACAGCAGATCGCTACCAGTTTCGCACTTCGCCGCTGCGCAATGTCGCGGTGCAATCCACATTCATGCACAACGGCTCATTCACCTCGCTGGAGGATGCCGTGCGCCATCATCTGAATCCACATGCATCAGCGCGCGCCTATTCGCCGGCCGGCCAGCATCTCGCCGCCGACCTGGTCGGACCGATGGGGCCGATTGAGCCGGTGCTAGCGCGCCTTGACCCGCTATTAGCACAGCCAATCCTCCTTAGCGACGCAGAATTTCGCCAGTTGATCGCGTTCGTGCGCAACGGCTTGCTCGACCCGCGCGCGAGACCAGAACACTTGCGTAAACTACTTCCGCCGACAATACCGAGTGGTCGGGCAATGTTGACATTTGAGTTTCCCTGACATCTCTTCCCAACACCAGTGCCCTGAATTGCATGACGCGCCGGCGCATGCTAATCTCACGCCAAGTCACAAATCTGTCAGATTTGCTGAAATTCGAGGAGGCAAAATGCAGAAGATAGGGCAAGGTTACGTGGTGTATGGTGAAGACGTGGAGGCGTTACAGTTCGACTGGGGCACGTTGAAGATGCACAATGAGCCGGCGGTCACTGGCTCACGGCACTTTAGCAGTGGTGTGGTGGTGGTGAAGCCGGGCATGGGTCATTCGCGCCACAACCATCCAGGCAGCGACGAGATCATCTATGTCCTCAGTGGCGAGATCGAGCAGATGATCGATGACGAGGCGCCAGTGCGACTGCACGCCGGCGCGAGCATCTTCATCCCATCAGATGTGTATCACGCAACATTGAATGTGGGTTGGAAGCCGGCAGAATTGTTCATCATTTACTCGCCGCCCGGGCCGGAGCGCGGCTTCCGTGATTTGCCTGGCTGCGTGGTGACACCGCCAGAGAATTCGTAGGCGGCAGTCGCCTCTACAACAGTTGCAAATTCACCAGCCGATTTGCATCGTCAAATTCGGCAGCGAGCCGCTCTGGTGTGCCTTCTCCGTAAATGGAGCGCGGGACTGCGCCGGCAGCGCGCACGCGATTGCCCTCTTCGGTCACGTGCAGGTGATAGAACTGCAAGTAGTGCATGAATGCCGCGCGCTGGTCGGTGACGAAGTGCTTCGCAAGGAACATGGGAAAAGCGCGCACCACGCGCCGCACCGGGTGCATCACGCTGCGCTTATATTTCGGATCTTTGATGAGCAGATACAGCGCGCCCCTCGGATACGGCGCGCGAAAGAAGCAACTGGCATGCAGCACACCCACCGCTACGAGGCAGATGCGTTGGGGGTTGATCTCGGGTGTGATGCCCAACTCGGCCTGTGAAAATTCGAGGATGCCCTGTGCGTCACCCAACTGCCTGAGTTGCAAGGCCGACGCAGTGAGCGTGGGCGGCACGCTGTGATTGGCCCAACTCCACAGCCACGTGTTGCTGTCTTCAGATTCGCTGCCCAGCACTTCGACCGATAGTTGCAGCGGGGCCTCGTGTGGCCGGCGAAACGCCAACACGCCGGTGTTCAGATCGAAGCCCCAGCCGGTTTTGCCGTGCATTGCGCGCAGGTAAATCTGCTTGTCATACGACGCCGCGCCGTACTTGATGAAAAGGTCTGCAAAGTTCATGACTCAAAGTTGAAATCGAAATATGCATCTCGCATCTACACTTTACTTCATGAAAATTGCCGCCTTCCCCAAGTGCTACATCGACGACATCGCTGTGAAGAAGACGATGACGCTGTTCGACTGGATCGATCGGGCGAAGTCGCTGCCGGCGGAAGGGTTGGAGCTGTACGAAGGCTTCCTTGCCAGCCACGATGGTGCGTATCTCGACCAGGTGAGCGACGCCATCCACAACGCCGGCTTCGAGATGCCGATGATGTGCTGCTCACCCGACTTCACCAATCCCGATGCCGATGCCCGCAAGCGCGCCATCGACCAAGAGATCGCAATGATGCAGATCACGCGCCGGCTGGGCGGCGCCGGCAGCACCTGCCGCGTGCTGAGCGGTCCGCGCTATCCCGAAGTGCCGCTCGATCAGGGTGTGGAATGGGTGATCGATGCCATCACACAGTTGCTTCCCATCGCCAAAGAGATCGACATCGTGCTGGGGATGGAGAACCACTACAAGGATGGCGCATGGCTCCACCCGGAATTTGCGCAAAAGCGCGAGGTTTTCCTGCGCATCGTGAATGCCATTCCCGAGCGCAAACATTTCGGCGTGCAATACGACCCGTCGAACGCCATTGTCGCCGGCGACGACCCGATTCAACTGCTGCGCGATGTGAAAGAGCGTGTGGTGAGCATGCATGCCAGCGATCGCTATCTGGCCGAAGGCGCAACGCTCGAAGACCTCAAACAGGCCGACGGCACGCTCGGTTACTCGCCCAACTTGCGGCACGGCGTCACCGGCAAGGGATTGAACGACTACGACGAGATTTTTCGCATTCTCAAAAGCGTGAACTACGATCGCTGGATCAGCATCGAAGATGGCATGAACGGCATGGATGAGATGCGCGAGTCGCTCGAATTTCTCCATCACAAACGCGCTGAATACAACCTTTAACGCAGAGAAAACATGAAACCGATCATCCAAATTTCCCTGGACGTGCCGACGATTGACGAGGCATTGAAGATGGCCGAGAGTGCCGTGAACGCCGGCGTCGACTGGCTGGAGGCCGGCACCCCGCTCATCCTTGGCGAAGGCGTGCATGGCGTGCGCGCCCTGCATGAAAAATTTCCGCGCGTGCCGGTTGTCGCCGATATCAAGTGCATGGATGGCGGCGGGCTGGAGGCTGAAATGATGTTCAAGGCCGGCGCGTCGTGGGTGGTGGTGATGGGCCAGGCGCACGATGCCACCATCATCCGCGCCATCGACGCAGCCAGGCGCCATCACGGCAAAATCATGGTCGATGTGATGCTGTGCCCCGACAAGCCGGCGCGCGCAAAACAGGCGCAGGACATGGGCGCGGATGTGATCGTGGTGCATACCGGCTTCGACGAGCGCGGCATGGTGAAGGGGCTGTCACCCTTGAATGACCTGCCCGACGTTTTGAAGGCTGTGAGCATCCCGGTGCAGGCCGTCGGTGGGCTGAGTGTGGAGCAGGCGCTGGAAACCTTGAAGATGGGCGCACAGATTGTCGTGTTTGGCGCGCCATTGGTGGTGCAAAGCGATGCCTTCAAGGCTGCCGCCGGCGACTTCGAAGGCTTGCTCGCTGAGATCGTGGGCAAGGTAAAGGGATGAAACTTTTGATGCAACGAGCAGGATATTTTTGGGCAGCCTGTTTGCCTGGTTGAAGCTCCCGCTCGCGCAGTCTATTCTGTGCATGAGCCTATAATCTTTTTTGCTATGCAATTGCTTGAACAAATTCAGCACCTGCGCTTCCCCGCCCCATTACCCGAGACGCTGCTCGAGGTGCATCAGACCTTCGACGCGCCGCGCGTGGATGACATCCCACTGGCCGTGCGCCATGCGCTGGAAGACGGCGGGCTGCTGGCAAAGATCAACGCCGGCGACAGCGTAGCCGTCGGCGTTGGCTCACGCGGCATCGCCAACATCGCGCAGATCGCGCGGGCAACAGTCGACCGATTGAAGGAACACGGCGCAAAACCCTTCGTGGTGGCCAGCATGGGCAGTCATGGCGGCGGCACGCCGGAAGGTCAGCGTGAGGTGCTGGCCAGCATGGGCGTGACTGAGGAATACATCGGATGCGAATTCCGCATCACGATGGAGGTGAAGGAGATCGGGCGCATTCCCAATGGGCCGGCGCTGCACCAGGACATCCACAGCGCCGCTGCCAATCACACCATCCTGTGCAGCCGCATCAAGCCGCACACCGATTTTCACGGCAAGCTGGAGAGCGGGCCGGCGAAGATGGAGGTGATCGGCTTGGGCAAGCGGCATGGCGCAGAGATGATGCACGCCTACGGCACGAGCGGCTTCCAGCGCTTCCTGGCGCCGGCGGCGCGCGTGTATGAGGCCAACACCAATGTGCGCGGCGCAATTGGCATCATCGAGAACGCCTGCGAAGACACCGCCAAACTCGTCGGCCTGACCGCCGACCAGATCGGCACCGAGGTTGAAGAGAAGCTGCTGCTCGAGGCAAAGGCCAACATGATGAGCCTGCCATTCAAGAGCATGGACATCCTGGTGCTGCGCGAATTGGGCAAGAACATCAGCGGCACCGGCATGGACACCAACGTGATTGGCCGGTTGGTCGTCAACCGTCAGCCTGAGCCGGAAGGCCTCGACATCGGGGCGATCGTACTGCTCGATCTGACTGAAGCCACGCACGGCAACGCCTCCGGCATCGGCCTGGCCAACGTGACGACGGCGCGCGTGGTCAACAAGATTGATTTCGTCGCCACCTACACCAACGCCGTGACCGCAACGACGTTTGGCCTGAAGCGCAGCGGCATCCCCATCACTATGGCCGATGACCGACGCGCGATGGAGGTGGCGGTGCGCGCGTGTGGCGCGGAGCCAGGCAGCGACATCACGTTTGTGTTCACGCACAACACACTGACCGTCGAACATCTGTGGGTCAGCCCATCGTTGCGGGCACAGGTGGAGGCGCATCCGCGCCTGAAGATCGTCGGCGAATCGCCGCTGATCTTCGACGAAAGCGGCAACATGATCTCACCGTGGCAGATGGAGCCGTGACAACCCAATTCACCAGGCACGCAACCGCCGGCGATTTCCTCACCGCCACACGAGCCGCGCTGGAGAAGAATGAAGCGGCAAACAACCTCATGCTGGGGTTGGCGTCGCGCATGCTTGAATTTCCCGAGCGCATTCGCGCGCAGCCCTATCTTGCCACCGTGCGCGCCGGCAAACAGTTGGTCGCAGCCGCGCTGATGACGCCGCCTTTTGGCGTGAACGTCTTCGCGCAAGCGCCGACGCTGCAGAGCGCCCTCGAACCCATCGCCGAAAATCTGCACGCCGGCGCGTGGCGCATTCCGTTTGTGAATGGCATGTCGCACACTTCAGATGTCTTTGCAGCGAAATGGCAATCGCTGGCCGGCGTCAACCTTAAAAATACGATCCGTGAGCGTGTGTATCAACTCGGCGCGGTCATCGCCCCGCGCTGGCCGGCTGGCACTTTTCGCGCGGCGCGCGCCGGCGATGTCGATCTGATCGCAGCATGGGTGCAAGCCTTTCACGAGGAGGCGCTGCCGCACAACCCGCAGATCAACATGCGCGACTGGGCGCTCACCGCAGTTGCCGACGGCGATGTGTATCTCTGGGAAGCAGAGGGCGAACCGGTGTCAATGGCGCGCAAGAGTCGCGCTACCGCGCATGGGCAGTGCATCGGGCCGGTCTACACACCACCAGCACAGCGCGGACGCGGCTATGCCAGCGCCGTTACCGCGCGGCTGTCACAATTGATCCTGAGCAGCGGCAAGCGCTTCGCTATGTTGTTCGCTGATCTGTCGAATCCGACCTCGAACCGCATTTATCAGAAGATCGGCTATGTGCCGGTGTGCGATTTCAATCAGCACATTTTTGAGTAACCGTTCTCACTCTCGCCCCTTCCCCAGGAGAGAGCATGCGCCGCGTGCAGCACCGCAATCACCGTCATCGCGTCGCGGATCTCACTATCCAACACCATCTGCAACACGTCCTTGAACGGCAGCACGCCGGCCTCAAGGAACTCGGTGTCATCCTGCTCAAGCACTTCATCGGCGCGCTGCAAATCGCGCGCGATGAACAGGTGCGCAATTTCATAGCACACGCTCTTCGAGGTGTAATGCGTGTTGATGTGCCGGAGTGAGCCGGCGCGGTGGCCAATCTCCTCCATCAACTCGCGCTGCGCAGCATCCGCCGGCGCTTCGCCCTTCTTGCAGCCGCCAGTCACCATCTCCCAGCGCTGGGATTCGCCGAACACGTAGCGATATTGCCGCACCAGCATGACATGCTCGTCGTCGACGAAGGGCAGGACGCCGGCGCACTCGCCCATCTCGCACACCCCATAGAGCGTGGTCTTGCCGTTCGGCAACTCGGCGATGTCTTCGCGCACGCGAATCCAGGGGTTCTTGTATACCTCGCGGGTGATCAGGGTCTTCCAGGGCTTGATCGACATGACAATCATCAAGTCTATCAAGGCGATCAGGCCGCATGACTGAACGACCTGCTGGCTTGACGACCCGAGTGATTCACTAAAATCAGCACATGTCATTTACCACACGACCTGTTGTGCGCGGGCGCAACTATGCCGTGACGAGCGGTCACTATCTCGCCACCGCCGCCGGCTTCCGCATGCTGGAGATGGGCGGCAACGCCATCGACGCAGCCGCCGCGATGTGCTTCGCTGTCAACCTGCTGGAACCACAGAGTTGTGGCATCGGCGGCGAAGTGCCGGCACTGGTCTACATCGCCGGCGAACAAAAGGTCTACGCGCTCAGCGGGCAGGGCTGGTCACCGGCGGCGCTCAGCATTGACTGGTGTCGTGAACATCAGATCGACCTGATCCCGGGCGACGGCTACCTGCCGGCATGCGTGCCGGCGGTCGTCGGCACATGGGCGATGGCTGTGGCGCGCTGGGGCAAGCTATCGTTCTCACAAATCCTCGCACCTGCGATGGAGCTTGCGATGGAGGGCTACCCGCTCTATCCCGGCTTGCAGCGCAGCCTGAACAGCAATCTCAAGAAGTTCACCGATCTGTATCCGACAACCGGTGAAGTGTATTTGCCGGGCGGCCATGTGCCACAAATCGGAGAGCTTGTCCGCAACTCCGACTATGCGCGCATGTTACAGATGATGTGCGATGCGGAAAATGCGACAAAAGGCAAAAGCCGCATCGCCGGCATCGAAGCCGCCAACGATGTTTTTTATCGTGGCGAGATCGCACAACGCATCATCACCTTCACTCAGTCGAATCCGGTGATGGACGCCAGCGGCAAGGCGCATGCCGGTCTGCTTGCAATCGATGACTTGGCCGGGTGGCGTGCCGAGGCAGTTGCGCCAGCAACCACCTCCTATCGCGGGCTGGATGTGTTCAAGTGCGGGCCGTGGACGCAGGGGCCAGTGTTCTTGCAGCAGCTAAATCTACTGGAACAATTCGATCTCGCCGGCACGGGGCATAACTCGCCAGCGTATCTACACACCCTGATCGAAGCAGCCAAGCTGGCCTTCGCCGACCGCGAGGCATACTACGGCGACCCGAACTTCAATGATGTGCCGCTGGATGTGCTGCTCTCGAAGACATATGCAGCGCGCCGGCGCGAGGAGATCGACGAGGTTGCCTCAGATGAAATGCGACCAGGCGCGGTGACAGACTCTGCGCCGGCGTGGGCTGCCACCTTCGATGTGGCAGCGGACAATCGCATCGCCATGCACGGGTCAGACCAATCGAATGGCGCTGATCCAACGCGTCCATATCGCATCAAGCACGGCCACCTCGGTGACACGACGCACCTCGATGCCATCGATAGAGAAGGCAACATGGCATCGGTCACACCAAGCGGTGGCTGGTGGGGCACCTCGCCAGTCATCAAGGGTCTCGGCTTCCCGCTCGGCACGCGCGGGCAGATGTTCTATCTCAACCCTGCGCGACCCAACGCGCTGGCCCCGCGCAAACGCCCGCGCGCCACGCTTACACCGACGCTGGTGCTGAAGGACGGCGCGCCATACATGGTCTTCGGCACGCCTGGCGGCGACGCGCAGGATCAGTGGACGCTGCAATTCTTCCTCAACGTCGTGGACTTCGGCATGAGCGTGCAGGAAGCCATTGATGCGCCAACGGTGCATAGCACGCACTTCCCATCGTCGTTCTACCCGCGCGATGCCTATCCAAAAGTCGTCGAGGCCGAAAACCGCATTGCGCCGGCAACTCTGGATGCGCTACGGGCGCGCGGCCATATCGTGAACGCTATCGATGGCTGGAGCAACGGCAAGGTGATGGGAATTCGCATCAACAGCGCAAAGACGCTGGAGGCCGGTGTCTCCCCGCGCGGCGAGATCGGGCATGCGATGGCATGGTAAACGCCATTGACGAGTAGGAGTCATTCCAATATCGTTGGAATCGCCATGAACAAGGCAAAGCTGGCAAGGAACAAAAAATAGCGCACAAGCCTGATGCGCCGCTGCAAATCTCCCTCGAAGCGACGAAAGCTGACTGGCCGCCGGCGCTGAAGGTGTTGAGGTGAAGCTGCGCGGTTTTAAGTCCATGAAGCGCACAAAAGCACTCGATATTCTGGAGAAGGCCAAGATTCCGCATGAGGTGCGCGAATTCAAGGCCGCTGAGTTCACCGTGGAGGAGACCGCCGAAGCGCTGCGTCTGCCGCTCAACTCGCTGTTCAAGACGCTGGTGGCGGAGGGTGAGCGCAAGGGGCTGGTGATGGCGCTGGTGCCGGGCGACGCGCAATTGAGCCTGAGCAAGCTGGCGAAGGCGATGGGCGACAAGCGCGTCGAGATGATCGATGTTGAGGATTTGTTTCGCATCACCGGCTATCTGAAGGGCGGTTGTTCGCCGCTGGGCGCAAAGCGCAACTTTCCGGTGTTCATGGACGAGGATGCGCTGCTGCACGATCGCGTCAGCGTAAGCGCCGGCCTGCGCGGCGTGCAGATGCTGCTGGCGCCGGCGGACTTGCAGCGCATCACAAACGCGATCATCATTGACCTGAAGGATGAAACCCGATGACCACCCGCATTTTTCTCATTCGACACGGCGCAACAACCCTGACCGAGGAGAGCCGCTTCGCCGGCGCCTCATCGGATGTGCCGCTGTCGGAGGAAGGCCGGCAGCAGGCGCAACAACTTGCAGCACGGTTGGCTGGCATGCATTTCGCCGGCATCTATGCCTCGCCGCTGGGTCGCGCGATGGATACTGCTCGCATCCTCGCCGCGCCACATGGCCTGCCCATCATCCAGGTCAGCGCGCTGCGCGAGATCGATCATGGCCATTGGGATGCGAAGACGCGCGACGACGTAGAGACACAATTTCCCGAAGAGTATGCAGCATGGGAGGAAGACCCTTTCTCATTCGCGCCGGCCGGCGGCGAGACCGGCCTTGCCGTCACAGCGCGCGCATTGCCGGCGCTGCTCGACATCGTGCGCACACACGATAATCACAGCGTGCTGGTCGTCTCGCACAAGGCTACCATTCGCCTCATCATCAGCTCACTGCTCGGCTTCGATCCACGCATGTATCGCGATCATCTCGATCTCAGTCCGGCCTCGCTCACCATCGTCGATTTCAAGAATGTGTTTCAAGCGCGGCTGACGGTTTACAACGATACAGCGCATTATTCCGCGCTCGGCATGGCAATCCCCGAGGTGCCATCCGGCAAGCTCTCGAAGGCGTGGGGCGAGCCGGGAAGCGACGCGCAGAGCTAGCGCTTCGGCACAGTTTTTCACGTGGTTGCACAGCAACGCCAAATCCCTGCCCTCCAGAATAGAGGATTTTCACGATGAGATTCGGCATCAACACATTCCTGTTCACCTTTCCCTTTACAAATGACAGCGTGAAACTATTTCCACAATTCAAGCGCTGGGGTTTCGACACAGTGGAGATCGCCATCGACGATCCCGCCGGCTTCGACCCAAAATTCGTCCGTGCTGCACTGGATGACGCCGGCCTCGTGTGCGGCTCAGCCTGCGGCGCATTTGGCCCCGATCGCGACCTGCGTGGCACGCCTGAGCAGCAGCGAGCCAGCCTCGATTACCAGATGCAGATGATGGATCAGATGGTTGTGCTGGGCGCGACAGTGCTGGCCGGCCCTGGGTATTCCTCGGTGGGTCGTGCCGAGGCTACTGCCCCGAAGGATTACAGACAGCAGTGGAAGACGGTGGTGAAACACCTCAAGACGCTGGGAAAATACGCCGAGAAACGCGGGCTGACGATGGCGCTTGAGCCGCTCAACCGCTTCGAAACAGATTTCATCAACACGGTCGATCAGGCGCTGGCGCTGGTGGAAGATGTGGGCAGCCCAGCGGTGGGCATCCACCTCGACACATTCCACATGAACATCGAGGAGAAGTTTCTGGGCAAGGCCATCCGCAAAGCCGGCAGACACCTCAAGCACTTCCACGCCTGCGGCAGCGACCGCGGCACGCCGGGCGGCGACCACACCGATTGGGCAGGCATCTCTGCTGCGTTGAAGGCCGTGCGCTACAGTGGCGACGTGGTGATTGAATCGTTCACGCAGGACGTGGTGATCATCGCGCGCGCGGCTGCCATCTGGCGACAGATCGAGCCAAGTCAAACCGACATCGCCGCGAAGGGCGTGAAATTTCTGAGGAAAACGCTGGGGTGAAAAATAACCACGGATGACATGGATTCATGCTGCAATCCGTGTCATCCGTGGAGCCCGCAATTCGCAGAGCGCTACGCGAGCGCGGCGCTGATCTCGTCGAGCGCCTGTTGCTCTTCCTTGCTCACGGTCTTGCCACCAAAGCCGAGGAAACCGCCTTCCTTCGAGGCATTGGCAACCGAAGTCGCGAGACTCTTGAGCGAAGCCGCAAAGCTGCCATACTCCGCCGGCGTCTTCGCCTTCACCGCAGCCGCAGCCGCCTTGATCGTATCCAGCATCGTTGGGCGCGCCGACTTCTCGTCGATGTTCACTTCGCCCTCGGTCGCAGCCATCGCATTGCCAAAGGCGACATTCACCAGCGAGGTTGCCGATGCGTCCTTCAACGAGGCTTTCATGATGTCGCCGGCGGCGCTGAGTTCCTTCAACGTGCCGACCGGGCCGGAAGGCGAGGCAGTCACCACATAGAATGCAGTGGCAGTCGGCGCGAGGCGCAGTTTCAGCCACTCTTCATCGCTGAACGATGCCTTCAAGGCATTGGCTGCATCGGCGGCGCTCCGCACCTCTTTCAAGGTGGACAGCACTTCGGGTTTGGCTGTCGCAGCCAAATTGGCTTGCTCAGTCCGCAAGAGGCTGGCGATGCCCTGTGAGTCGAGCTTCTGCTCCTTTGCAGATTTGGCCAGCGCGCCGAGGATAGCCGGCACTGCTGCCGCCAGCAACGGCGTCACATCAAAGCCAAGTTTGGCGCTGAGCGTCTTGCCAATGGCGCTGGCCGCCTGGCCGAACAGACCATTGAGCAGGTTGCCCTGGGCGAGTCCCGCCATCGACCCGCCGCCAAGCAAGCCGAGCAAGTCGCCAAGGCCACCCTGCGTCGCGCCTTCCTGCGGCAGCATCTTCATGATCTCATCCATGCCGGCGGTTGTCTGGCTCTTTTCAGCCAGCGAGCCAAGCACCACCGAGCCGACCGTCCCCAGCCCGTCCTGCACCTTGCTCTCATCTACGCCGATGGCTTTGCCGATCTTGCCGACCACGTCCGGTGTAATTTGCGTTCCAATCGATTCAAGTAGTGTTGCCATGTCTCTCCTCCGTAGAAATTACTAGTTGCAGATTATCAACTACGCCTGTGCTGCACTGCGCAAGCGGAACGACATGATGATCATCGCAATGCCGCCGATGACGGCGAGCGCCGCGGCCACGACCACCAGCGACACCGCAGCGCCAAGCGGCGCGCTCAAAATCCAGATGCCGAGGATGATCGAGATCACACCCCACAGGATGATCCAAGCCTCACCCTGAATCTCGTTGCGCACGCGGATGGCCCAGATGATGTTGAAGATGCCACTGATGATGGCCATGACGCCGATGATGATGGCGACGGTGGCCGGCAGCAATACAACGCTGGCGACCGGGTTGCCGAGCAGAAACAAGCCGGCGACGATGCCGATGACGCCCGCGATCAACTCCCAGAGCCAACCCTTGTCGCTCTTGCGGCGCGCAAATGCGCCAATGATGTCAAATATGCCGCCAACCACCCAGAACACGCCGAGAAAAATCACGATCGTGAACAGCGTGGAAAGCGGATTGGTGAAGAGGAGAATGCCAAGAATCAAGGCTGCGATGCCTTGAATCAGCATAATCCACCATGTTTTGCGAATGATCGTTTTGGTTGTGTCTGCTGCCAAGCTTAGTTCATTCATGGGACTCCTTATTTTCCCTTCTGCATGTTGCATGATTCCAGTGCGGATGCAGATATTGTAACAATCTAACTGCGTTTTGGCGCAATGAGATTTCCCCCCGCGACAACGATGGGAGAATATGTGCATGTTGCCCGTGATGACGATTGAATGGATCGGCGGCCTGGATGGCGCAGCGCGGCTGATCGACCAAACCCGCCTGCCAAACGAGGTGGTGTTTCTGGACGCGCGCGATGTGGAGACGATGTGGGAAGCGATCAAACTGCTGCGCGTGCGCGGCGCGCCGGCGATTGGCGTGGCCGCCGCGCTGGGCATGGTGCTGGCCGTGCGCGATAGCACACCGACTTGCCGCGACGAATTTGTTGCCGAGGTCGATCGCGCAGCGGCGTACCTCAACTCATCACGCCCAACGGCGGTGAATCTGTTCTGGGCGACAAAGCGGATGCAAGGTGTGGTTGCCACTCACCCCAACGCAGATGCCGAAGCGCTGAAGCTGTTGCTGTTGCAAGAGGCGATAGGCATGGTGCAGGAGGACATCGCCGTGTGCAAGGCCATCGGCGAGCATGGTTGCGACCTGATTCATGATGGCGACGCATGGCTGACCCACTGCAACGCCGGCAGCCTTGCCACCGTGCAGTGGGGCACCGCCACCGCGCCGATCTACCTGGCGCATTCGCGCGGCAAGCGCGTGCACGTCTTCGCCGATGAGACGCGGCCGCTGCTGCAAGGCGCGCGCTTGACGGCATGGGAATTGCAGCAGGCCGGCGTCCCCGTCACCGTCATCACCGACAGCATGGCTGCGACCGTGATGGCGCAGGGCAAGGTCAAAGGCGTCATCGTCGGCACCGACCGCGTAGCGGCCAATGGAGATTTCGCCAACAAGATCGGCACGCTCGGCGTGGCGATTCTGGCACAGGAATTCGGCATTCCGCTCTACGTTGCCGCGCCGATGTCATCGATCGACATGCAGTTGGCGTCGGGCGACCTGATTCCCATCGAAGAGCGCAAGCCGGAAGAGGTGACTGAGGGCTTTGGCCGGCGCACCGTGCCGCAGGGTGTGGCGGTCTACAACCCGGCCTTTGACGTGACGCCGCATCGCTACGTCACCGGCTTCATCACCGAGAGAGGCGTCATTCGCCCGCCGTTCGACGCCGGCCTGAAGCGCCTGTTCGCCTGACGATTTTTCACAGGCGCAGAGAGGGAGAAGATTGCCAGGCGCGATCTTCTTTCTCTGTCGCTATGAATCCCGCAATCGCGTCAAACATCTGCGCGTGATCAGGCTCATGCGGCAGCACGTGGTCACTGCGGTCCAGCCACACCACGCGCTTGTGCACCGAGCCAAGGCCGGCAGCAATGACTTCTGCGCTATCGGGCGCAATCACCCGATCACGCTTGCCCTGAAAGAGCAGCGCTGGCGCTTTCACCTGCGGCAATTCACGCATAACCAGCGCGTTCAACTTCAGCAACTCGTGAATCGCGTCGAGGGGAAGCTTCACGCTGCTTGCGATTTCCCTGCACACGCGCGGGTCATCGAAATTGATGACTGCATCGCTGCCAAAGCGTTGTTGCAGGCCGGCGCGAAAAACGGGGTCGCTGAAGTCTGCGCCTCTCAGCGGGTAGTAATACGGCATGAAGTGCTGCGCAAATTTCACCAGCTTCGTGCGCGCGTCGTTGATGGCTGCCGGCGCGGCCATCATCACGATGCCGCGAAGGGGTGCATCGGCCTGCGTGGCGGCCAGGTGCAAGGTGAGCAGGCCACCCATTGACAGGCCGGCGACAAACACGCGCCTGTAGTCGCGGCACATCGCATGCAACGCGCGCACTGCTGCATCTGCCCAATCCTGCCAGCGCACACCCTTCAGCGCATGCGGCAGTCCGCCATGCCCGGGCAGTAGCGGCGCCGTGGCGGCGTAGCCCTGTCGTGAAAGGAATTCGCCGAGCGGGCGCATCTCCGCCGGCGATCCGGTGAAGCCATGCAAGAGCAGCACGCCGGCGTCGTTGATCGCATCGCCTTCAAAGAAGAACGGCTGCATCGCGCGTTTTTGTTGTTCCGTCAGTTCGATGGTCATTTTGCAGCAAGCATTCTGAGCGGAGTGCGGTTTGGGAGTGCGGCATTTCGCTCAGGATGCTTTGATCCTTTGGCAGGACTATAGCCGCGCAACGTGAGCGCATGCTGACAGGCGCGGGAGCGGCGATAAAATCACCTGGCTGCATCTGAGGTGCGGCTGAGCGCATCGCTGCGCATATCATTTACCGCTTGCCTATTACCCATCACGCTCACCTTTTCACCTTGTCATCTGCCATGCGCTTGAACCGCCCCGCCGCCCTCACGGCCCTGCCTGTCGCGCTGATCGTCTTGATCGGCGCAGGGCTGCGCCTATGGCAGATCGGCGCGCTGCCGCCTGGGCTATATCGCGACGAGGCGTACTACGGCCTGGATGCGCTGCGCGTGCTGCATGGGCAATTTTCGCTCTATTTTGCGGCAAACAATGGGCGCGAGGGACTGTTCATGTATCTGCTTGCGGCAGCGATTGCGCTGCTGGGGCGCACCCCTGAAGCGCTGCGCATCACCTCGGCGCTCGTCGGCTCGCTCACGATTCTCGCAATCTACTTCGCCGGCCGCAACATGTTCTCGCATCGCATCGGCGTGCTGAGCGCAGCCATTCTCGCAATCAATTTCTGGCACCTTGCCATCAGCCGCGTCGCATTCCGCGCCATCACGCTGCCGCTGGCGCTGTGCGCGCTGATGGCGCTGCTGTTTGCCGCGCTGCGCACGAATGAGATCAAGCCGCGCTTGACATTCGCCGCGCTCGCCGGCGTTGCCTTTGGGCTGACGTTCTACACCTACACCTCAGCGCAGCTGACGCTGCCGCTGTTTGCGCTCTACGCCATCAGCCTGTTCATTGGGCTGCGGCGCGAACTGTTTGCGCGGCAAAGTGAAACAGAGAAACGCCGCCGGCGCCTGTCGATCATCGCCTTCGCCGGCGGCGCGCTCATCCCGCTCCTGCCGCTGCTGCTGTGGTTCACACAGCATTACGCGCTGTATTTCAATCGCGCCGGCCAGGTGTCGATTCTCAACTCCAGCATCAATCACGGCGACTTCGCCGGCACGCTGTTGCACAACATCGTCAAATCATTCGGCATGTTCATCACGCAGGGCGACCGCATCTGGCGGCACAATCTGTCGCTGCGACCAGCCTTCGATGGCTGGCTGATCCCCGCGTTTCTCCTCGGTCTGGGTGTGTGCGCGTGGCGCTGGGTGCGCAGTTGGGAATCGCGACTCGGCAGCGACATTCTCGGCGTGGAGACGAATGTCGCACCGCAATTTCTGCTACTGTGGTTGGGCGTATTTTTGATCCCAACGATTCTGGCAGAAGACACGCCACACTACTTGAGGGCGATTGGCGCATTGCCGCCGGCGTGCATTCTCGCGGCTCTCGGACTGGAAGCTGCGCTGGCGTGGTTGTCGCGGCGCGGCATCCTCAGCGGGTTGACGATCTTCCTGCGCCGCGCGATCAGCCCGCCGGCATTTGTGGCGGCAGTGCTAGTGGTGTTGAGCGGCATCAACACCATCGGCGACTATTTCAACGATTACGTGCATCGCCCCATCGTCGCGTATTGGCTCGAACAGCAAAATGTCGCGCTGGCAAACAGCGTAAACGAATTTCTCAATCCATCGCGCGCGCAGAACATCGTGCAGATCGACAAGCGATTGGCCAATGACAACCCGGCTCTGCAGTTTCTCGTGCCGGCGATGGAAAGCGCACAAGACGCCGGCGATCACTACGCCATTCGCGTGGCGACGCCACAACCAGACTTGGAATTTGGCCGGCTGATCGTCGATCCCAACCACGACTGGTCAGCCATGCGCAACAGCCTTCCATCACCCAGCGCATTGCGCGTGACCGAAGGCCCTCTGGCGCAGGCCGATAAGGAAGAACAGCCGCGCCGCGCGTTCATCACGGTCGATTACAGCGTCGGACAGCCGCCGGCGCCGGCGCAGCACATCTTCGAGCACGGCATCGGCCTGGTGGACGGGCAGGTCTCACCGGCCACGGGCAACCTCTACACCGTGACCGTGACCTGGAGTGCGACGCAGCCCATCACCGAAGATCTGGCCGTATTCGTGCATTGGGTGCGCAATGGCGAGGTGATTGCGCAACACGACGGTAGCCCCGCGCAGGGCTATCTGCCCTTCCCCGCCTGGCATGCCGGCGATTGGATCGTCGACCAACACCTGCTTGCACCACCGGGTGGGTGGCAGGCCGGTGATGAAATTCGCGCCGGCATCTATCGTCGCGAAGGCAATCAACGCCTGCGCGTGCTGGATGCGCAGGGCAACCCCGTCGGCGATTACGTTATCATTTCGGCTTCGCAATAAGCATGAAAACGACTTTTCTTCATCGCGCAGTCACGGCAGCGATTGCGCTGCTGGGGTGCGCGGCGTTGCTCGCATCACCAGCCATCATCAACGCACAAACGCCGGCACTGCTCGTCGACGAAGGCTTTGAAGCCGGCTTCCAGAATGACCCCTACTGCAAGGCCGGCGATTGCAAAGTGCCGGAGGGCTGGGGCGTGTGGTTCATCCCGCGCTCCGAGAACGACCCTACCGGCGTGAATTTTCAGCCGAAATACGACCAGACCACTGACGCCAAGCGCGTGCATTCCGGCAGTGGCGCACAGCGTATCTGGACCGAAAACGCCACCCACACCGGTGGCATCTATCATGTGGTAAAGGATGTGCAGGTCGGCTCGCGCATTCGCTTCACAGCATGGGGGCAGGTGTGGAGCACCAACGACGACAGCCCGATCTCGGCGCGCCCCTCGCGCGACATCAAGCTCAAGATCGGCGTCGATCCGCTCGGCGGCAACAATGGCAACCCATCGCCACTCAACGGGCAGGTGCAATGGTCGCCGGAGCAAGAGGCGAAGGACACCTATGTGCAGTTCAGCGTAGAGGTGGAGGTGCGCTCGCCAACGGTGATCATCTATACCTACGCGACCATGCGCGACAACGTGCGGCACAACGAGGTATTCTGGGATGAGGCAAAGGTGGAATACATTGCGCCAGCGCCCACCGAAACGCCGGCGGCCATCACTGCAACCACCACGACCACCGACACCGTCGCAGTCGAGGCGCCCATCACGCCAACGGCGGAAGTCGCTGCGCCAGTGCAAACTGCCGCCGTGACCTATACCGTGCAAGCGGGTGATACGCTGTATGACATCGCGCTCGCTCACGGCATCAGCCTCGAAGAGTTGCTAAGCAATAATCCAGGCGTGACGGCTGAACTGCTGCAACTGGGCCAGGTGTTGATTATCAAGCCCGGCACAACAGCGGAGGCAACTGCGACGCCCGATCCGGCTGCTGCGCCGGCTGCAACCGCAGACCCAAATGCGCCGGCAGCCATCGCGCCCACTGAGACCGTCACTGCCACAGCCACTGTTGGCGAGGCATGTGTGCAAGCCTTCTTCGACGACAACGGCAACGGCAAGCGCGATGACACCGAGGACCTTGTGCCGAATATTTTGTTTGTGCTTTCGGCCAACAACCAGCAACTGGCGAGCTACACCACCACCGGCGTGGATGAGCCGTATTGCTTCCCCAACCTGAACAATGATAGCTACACCGTCGCCGCAACCGCGCTGGATATCTATGTTCCAACCACACCGCTGAATGACACAATCAACGTGGCCGGCGGCCGCTCGTATTTCAGCGTTGGCTTGCGGCGCGTGATTGACGGCAGCGCGGACGTGAGCAAGCCGGCACAGCCTGCGCAGAGTAACGCGCCGGTCATCAACTGGGGCGGCGTCATCCCCGTGCTGGGCGGCGCATTGCTATTGTTTGGCGCCATCGGTTTCGGCGCGTCTCTGTTCCTGCGCCGACGCAGGCTTTAGCATGACGCAGTCATCCGACGAATAGCTGCGCATCAGAATTTGCGCCAGACAAAATCTCAAATCGCCATGTCGCAGCCATCAACGCGCACCATCACATCTTTCGTCGTCGTGATGGTGGTATGCGCACTGGCGGCCGCGACCATCTGGATGGGCGCCGGCATCCTCAGCACCCGCGCCGGCGGCGACAGCCCTTTCCTGCTGATTCGCACCTACGAACTGGCGTCCAACCTGCGCGCCGGCGTCTTCCCCGCGCGCTGGATGCCCGATGCGGCCTATGGTCTTGGTTATCCCTTTTTTAACTTTTACGCCGCGCTGCCGTACTATCTCGCCGCCATATTGAACGTGGCCGGCGTCGATCTCATCGTCGCCATCAAGCTGGCGCAGACGCTGGGCATGTTCGCCGCCGGCGCTGCAATGTGGTTGTTTGCGCGGCGATGGCTGCCGGCATGGGGCGTTGCGGCGGCCGCCGGCGCGTATGTGCTTGCGCCGTTCCATCTGGTGAATGTGTTCGTGCGCGGCGATTCACTCTCCGAGTTCTGGGCCTTCGCCTGGTATCCGCTGATCCTGTGGGCAGTGACCAAGACGATCGACGGTGGTCGTCAGGTGACGCTTGCAAGCCTTGCGCTGGCGTTGTCGCTCGCCGGCCTGGTGTTGACACACAATGTGTCGGCGGTGCTGTTCGCGCCGTTCATCGTGATCTTCGCGCTGGCGCTTCTGATTCGGCGCGCGCGCCAATCAAGCGCAGCCGCAGGGGATGCGTTGCGCAGCGCGATTGCGCTGGCATGGCCGGCGCTGCTGGCGCTCGCGCTCAGCGCGTGGTTCTGGCTACCGGCGCTGGGCGAGGCCGGCGACGCGCAACTGGGCGAGCAAACCACCGGCTATTTCAACTACAGCAATCATTTTCGCAGCGGCAACCTGGTGCAAACCTCACTCGCCTTTGACTACGCCGTGAATAAGAGTGGCGACGCCTTTGCAATGGGGCTTGCGCAAGCAGCGCTGGTCGTGCTGGGCAGCGCGGCATGGCTCATTGCTGAACGCCGAACAGGCCGGCAACTCTTCGCGCTCGTTTTGATGCTGTCTCTCTTCGCGCTCAGCACATTCATGATCACGCCGGCGTCGGCATTCATCTGGGAGCATGCGCCGCTGCTCAAGCTGGCGCAATTTCCATGGCGCATGCTCTCGGTGCAGGCGGTGTTCGCGGCAGTGTTGATCGGCGGCGCTTCGAAATTGGAGATGAAGGATTTGAGATTGAGCGACCACCAATTCGCAATCCCAAATCCAATCTTCAAATCTCTCGTCTCTTTTTTCTCCCTTCTCTTGTTGCTCTGGTCTGCGCTGGCGCAGTTGCCGAACGCGCGCTTGAACGTGCAGAGCGATGACGTGACGCCGGCATCCATCCAACTCTACGAATGGTTCAGCGGCAACATCGGCAGCACCATCCGCGCCGAATATTTGCCGCAGACTGCGCAGCCTGTGCCGCGCACCGGGCCGGCGCTGCTGGGCAGCGTGCCGCAAACATTCATCGCGCGAGATGGCATTGCAGCTTCAGCACTTTCATCGCAGTTGCTGACACAAACGCCGGCGCGGCAGGTGTGGCGCATTCAGGCAGCGCAGGCCATGCGCATTGTCGTGCCGCTGATCTACACGCCGGCGTGGCAGGCACAGATGGATGGCGCAGCAATTGCGCTTGCGCCGTACGCCGGCTCAGGCTGGACCAGCGCAGATGCACCTGCCGGCGATCACACGCTTACGCTCATCTACGCCGGCACGCCCTTGCAACACGCCGGCAACATCCTCTCGCTCATCGCGCTGGTCGCGTGGATGGGGCTTGCGGCAGTCGTGGCGGCTCGCGCTGGATCTGTGCAGCGCCGGCACGCGGCTGTGGCTGCTGGCATCACATTTGTGTCGTGGTTGGCGCTGTGGGCGATCGGGTTGCTGCTCCATCCCACGCCAACACCGCCAGCGCTGCAAACGCTGGACTTCGACACGCGCCCTTTCCCGCATCGCGATCCGGTCATTTTTGCGCATGGTGATGCGCGGCACGAGTTGATTGGCGCGCGAATCGAGCCACCGCAGGTGCAGGCCGGCCAGCCTTTCACATTGGCGCTGCAGTGGCGCGACGACGATGCGCCGCGCGCCATCACGGTCACACAGGAATTGCCCAGCGGTGGCGAGTTCATGGCGCTGTTTCGCCACGCGCGCGCGCAGGTGGCAAGTAATCCGCGCATCAGCGCGCACATCGCACTCACGGATGCGCTGCGCGGCCCGCTGCTGATCAAGGTGCAGGCAAGTGACCCAAACGGCAATCCGCTGAATGCGTTCAATCCTGATGGCGCGCCCATCGTCACTGCCATCGCCGGCAAACCCACGCCGGCCATCACGTTGATCGGCCCGACCATCACCGACACCCCGCAGACCGATGCGAAAATCACGGCGATGTTCAGCAACGGCATCGCGTTGCATGGCATCGACTGGTTCTTCGCCAGCGCGCAGGAAGTATGCTTCCGCCCGCAGTGGTCGTTGCAGCGCGACGACGCGAATCGTGCGGATGCGTTGCAGGTGTCGCTGCGGCTGCGCGGCAACGACGGTCGCCTGATCGCACAGGCCGACAGCCAGCCACAGGGCGGCCTCGCGCCCACGTGGTTGTGGCAACGTGGCGTGCTGATTTACGACAGCCAGTGTGTGCCGGCGCAGACGCTGCTGAACGCCGGCGAGCCATACACTTTACAGTTGGTGTGGTATCGCGCGGTAAATTTGCAGCAGGTGAGCGAGTTGACCTTGCGCGGCACGCGCGGGCCAGTGCTGGAAGACTTGAACGTGCCAAAGCCTTGAAACACATGAAGCGTTTGTTGTTGCTCGTTTGCATGGCGCTGGCCGCGTGTGGCCGGCCCATGCCAACCTACAAGATCGCGCTGGTCGCGCCATTTGAAGGGCGCTTGCGACAGATCGGCTACGACGCTTTCCCCGCAATGCGATTGGCGCTTCGCGAGCAGATCAACGCCGGCGGCGTGGGCGGCGCGTTCGTCACCTTCGTCGCCTACAACGACAGCGCTGATCCACACATGGCCGCGCGCGTGGCGCACAACGTTGCGCTCGACCCCGAAGTGCTGGCAGTGATGGGTCACCTCACGCTTAGCACGACGCTGGCGGCGATGGAC
>JBDHWI010000033.1:0-29776 GCA_039810125.1 Thermoflexales bacterium
TGCGCCACAAACGTTCACGTGGAAGAGATTTACGTGGCAGTAAAAAAACCTGACAGGTCGAAAACCTGTCAGGTTTGAATTGCCTACGGCTTCGGCATGTCACGGATGGCTTCAAACGCCGGCCTCGGTGCGCCATTCTGCCGGATCACACTGTAGAGCGCCGGGTCGCCGCGCGGCTCATCAGGACTCTCGCCAATCTTCTGGATGAAATCGAGGTTGAACACGCTGGCGAAGCGCACATAGCCCATCTCGCGCAGCATGTTGTAGGACATCACGATCCACTCGGCCTGGTTCTTTTCCGTATTGTCCAGCGCAAAATCGAAGCCTGGCGGCGCAGTCGTAACTGGTGTGCCATCCTTGCGGGTCAAATTCTCAATCGATGCCCAGCCAAATTCTGTCACGCACATCGGCTTGTTGGTGCGTTCACGATAACCCTCGATGGTGCTGAGAAACGACCACGAGTGATTCGGGTTGTCAAACGGCCCACGGAACTTTGCCTTGGGGTTGTTGAAGCCCTCGTTGTAGCGCACATTCGGCGGCATGTTGTAACCGTTGAGGTGGACGCCGATGCAATCGACCAGATCCGCGCCGCCGGCCTTCACGAAATCTTCAAGGTAGGCGAAATCATCCTGCACGCCGCCCGGGATGTTCGCGCCGGTTGGCGAGGGCGCAGCCATCACGATCAATAGCGTCGGGTCAATCTCACGCATCCCCGGCGTCACCGCCTTCAGGAAATCCACATAGTCGGCTGCTTTCAGCTCGCCGGATGCGACCACCCATTCGCGGTCGAGGTTTGGCTCGTTCAACACTTCGATGGCTTGCACGCAACCCTTGTAGCGCGCGGTGATCAGGTTGAAAAAGCGGATGCCCTCGTTCACGTCTTCGGGCGGGCTGGGGCGGTCGCCGGCCTTCTTCGGTTGCGTCACACGCGTCCACTGCGGCGGTTGCGTGATTGTCAGCACGATGTTCAAGCCCTTCTGGTTCGCATCACCCACGAAAGCGTCGAGCAACTGAAACTGGCCGGCATTCTGCTTGCCCTTCTCCGGCTCATATTCATACCAGTTGACCTTCGCGCGCGTCCAGTTCACCTTCAACTGCTCGGCCATCACGCTGTTCCAGTAACCAATGTCGCCGACCGACCAGTTGCTCTGGATGCCATAGCCGAATGCCGCCGGCGCCGGCCTGGCGTTCTTGCAGGAGAAATCATCGATGCCGGCGACCTTGCCGCGCGGGTCCATCGGCACAGGGGTAGCCGCAGGTTGTTCATTGCCAGCTTGCGCGCCGGCATCTCCTGAAGGTTGCGCGGTCTCTGCCGGCGCCGCTCCGTCCTGCGGTGTGACCACTGGCGCAAAGATCGTCACGCCGATCTCCATCGTCGGCGCTGTGGTTGCATCTGTTGCCGGCGCGTTGTTGGCACTGCCCGTCAATTGTGTAATGCCAAAAATCAGCAGGGCGATGCCCAGCACGATCACCACGCCAAAGGCAATGGCGCCAATCAGAATACGGCGGTTGCGGTCACGGTTGGGGTCTAGTTTTGGGTTGAAGGTATAACGACTCATTCACCAGCTCTCGTGTTATTGCGTAGCGCGCAATGCAGCGGCGTATTATCCCCCATCACGCAAAAGGTCGGAGCGTTTGAAGCGCTCCGACCTTTGCATGCGCATCTTTCGCACCGCGCCGCCCTTGCACTCAACTACTGTGGCGCCATCACGGCGCTCAAGGTTTCACAAGCTGGACAGGTGCCGTCGGGGCGAATCATGGCGTAGCCGGCCTGCGGGTCGCCGTCATCACCACCACGCCACAGCGTCGAATCGACATTCCACACCATCGCGAGCCGCACCTTCTCGCTTGCCTTTGCCAATCTCACCGCCTCGGCCAGCCATTGGGCATGGTTCTTCAGGGTGTTGCCAGCGGCAAAGGCGTAGCTCGCCGGCATCCCGCCGTTGAACCCTTCCGCCGTCACGTAGCCCAGCGCGGTGAAGCACACCGGCTTGGCGCCATTGAACGCGCCGTAATAGGCATTCCATAGCGGCGTGAAGTACATGGAGTAATGGTTGTTACCCACCGTCGACGGCGCTTCAATGCCGTTGGTGTAGTGGACGCCGATGCAGTCCATCGCATCTTTCGCGCCGGCGGCCATCATCTGCCCCAGAAAAGCCATCTCATCGCAGCCGCGCTCATCGCAGCCGCCGCTGTACGCGCCGGCGGTTTGCGCCAGGCCGCCGCTGATGACCAGCGTATTCGGGTTGGCCTGCTTGATGGCGTCGTAGGCCTGCTTGAGCAGCGCAGTGTAAGATGCGCCGTTGATGTTGCCGGTCGGCCAATCGGCCTCGTAGTTCGGACCGCTCCACACCTCGATCGCATCTGCGCCGGCAGCGGCGATTTGGCCGAGGTGCTGAGTCCATTCGGCGCGATAGGCCTCGTCCATGACGCGCGCGCGGTCGCCGATCGCCGTCACCAGCACCTTCATGCCCTTGGCCTTTGCCTCTTTGATGAAGTCAGCCGGCAGATTCAAGCCTGACGCTTCGGTGCGCACCCATGTCATGCCGGCGCCTTTCATCTGCGTGATGTGCGCCAGGTCGTTGACATGGCCGCCCAACTCGAAGCGCTCGGCATTTACGCCGGCCACCACGCCAGGGGTGGGCGCGGCAATGGCAAGCGTGCCAGATTGCGCGGTGGTGTCAGTGAGCGCCATCGTTGCGCCTGGGGTCTGCGCGCCACCGATGGGCGCCGGCGCATCCTTCGACACCTGCACCGTCGTGTTGCCTAAATCAATGGCGCGGGCGCTGTTGAATTGCGCGCGCAGGTCATACACGCCTTCACCGCCCGGGGCAGTCACTGCCATCGCATCCTTGCCCAACGGCAGGCTGAACGGCGTGCCTTGCCCAAAGGCCACCTTGACCTGCGGGTCCGGTGGATTGGCATCGGCCAGGTTGCCATGCAGGTAGCCTTCCACCACCTGTTGCACGCCCTCATCGTTGCCGGCGTTCAGCGCCCCGCGCAGCGTAATGCCGCGCAGGTTGTGCTGACTCAAACGATCCAGCACGCGCCGCAAGCTGGCGGCGGTATTCAGCCACACCGTTTGCTTGATGCCGCGTTCGTCGATATAGCTGTAGCAGAACGCCTTCGTCTCAGGGTCGAAATGCACTTCCACCGGCTTGTCTGCGCCCTTCCACTTCAGTTGCACAGTCGCGCCGGGTTGCACCATGCCAGGCAATGCCTCAAGCTGTCCCAGCCCCTTCAGCGCCTCGTCCAGGCTGATCAGGCGCGTGCGGTCATTGGCATCCTGCTGCACGCTGGTCGCCGGCAGCACGAGCTGCAACTGATAGCGATTGACCTGGCCGGCAGCCCAGTCGATCATCCTGCCCAATTGCGCTGACAGCAGCAAACCTGGG
Source organism: Thermoflexales bacterium (assembly GCA_039810125.1). GTDB lineage: Bacteria > Chloroflexota > Anaerolineae > J036 > Brachytrichaceae > JBDHWI01. The sequence continues at coordinate 3,396 of JBDHWI010000033.1, forward strand.
TTGGTGGTGAGATCGAGCTTGATCTGCGTAGCCAGCTTGCCCAGCCGGCGCAGGTCATAGCCGGGTGTGCCAAGCGTCTCGCCATCCAGCACTGGCGCCGGCACACTCACGATCAACGACTTGCCCTTCTCGCGCAGGCGCTGCGAAAGCAGCGCGATGAAGTCAGAAAAAGCCTGCTGCTGATCGGTCTTGACGCCGCGATAGTCGATCTCCACGCCGTCATAGCCGGCGGCTTCCACCAGCCCGACGAGATTGGCGATGTGGTTGGCGCGGTCGCCTTCATTGGTCAGCACGTTGCGCAGCAGCGTGTGGTTGACCTCGCCTCTTTCCCCCCAATTGCGAATGGCCGGAATCACCTTTGCGCCATTGCTGCCAGCGGGCAAAAGCCGGTTGCGATCGCCGGCCAGGTTGCCCAGGTCGGCGATATAAATACCGCTGCTGCTCAATTCATTGGCGATGATCGACAACGACTTCAGTTGTTCAACCGTCTGCTGTGTAGCCGGCGGCACATCCAACCCCAGTGTCGGCTGCGCCGGCGCAGTTTTCATCAGCATGATCGCGCTCGGCATCTCGTTGGTGTAGCCGACCACCTCGCGGTTTGTCTGATCGATCTCGCCGCCAATCCAGTTCCACGCCTTGCTCTGCGCGTTCCAGCCATACAGATCGAGGTTGCCAAGCGCGGTGATCTCCGCCGGCACAGCCATGCGCAAGGTGATGAGCTTCGGGTTGACGCTGCAAGTGCGCACCTCAACGAAGTCGCTCTGCGGCGTCAGCGTCTGAGGGACTCCGGCGGCGGCAGTCAACGCCTCGCCGGCTTTGGCCGATGGGCCAAATTCGGCCAGCGGCACAATGTTGGTCTTCACCCCGAAGCTGCCCACGAGATCTGCCGGCAGCACGCTGATTTGGAGCGGACCGGCAGTGACGGTTTGCCTCTCAGTCGTGAATTCCTCGCAGCCGTTCTCGCGCAACAGGCGCAGGCCGGCCAATGCAGCGGCGACCACCAGCACCGCGCCGGCCACTGCGCCACCGATCTTGACCCAACCTCTGCCGCTCTGGGGCATCAGCAGTTGGGTGCGCGGTGTTTCGCGAGTGGGACGGGGCGGTTTGTGGCCTTTCTTCTTTCCGGCAGTGTGCCGGGGAATGCGGTCGATGACCGGTATCTCTGTTAATCCAGGATCTGCTTGCGGTGCTTGTGGCGTCGCATTGCCCGAACCCCCGATTTCCGAAGGACCGTTCATGTGTAATTGTTACTCCAGCGAACCTGATCGAACTGTTGCGTTCACCGCATTGTCAGTCCATTGCAGCCAGTTCTCCGGCACTATCGCAACTTGACCTCAAGCTACTCCCATTTGCGTATGCCGGCATGCCACTCCCCAGTGGGACTGGTGTTCAGGTCTCGCAATGAAAGATTCTAGCATGACGAAAAAGTGAAACACCCGTTCAAACCATGCAACTCATATTTCGCTTAGAAAAGTTGCGCGACATTCTTTTCATCGATCCCGTCGTCTGCGGCGCGTCGTGCGCGTCTCCAGAGGCAACGAGCGTCAAAAACTACAACAGCACGCGGCGAAAGGCCTCCGCGAAAAAGGCGCGCCCGCCGGCCGTCATGCGCAACGCACCCTGCAACATGCGCAGATCCACCTTCTCCGGCTCCTTCACCTGCGAGACATGCTCACGGATTGCTGCAATTTTCTTGTCAGCGTAATCGGTAATGTCAACCAGCGTGTTGGGATGAGATGCGCCGGCGAAGTAAATCTCCAGCGGATAGCGCGGTTCAAAGCCGTCAGCCAGCAACTCCGGGAAGTACATGCGGTTGCCGGCGGCGGGGAAGATCGCATCACAGACTGCCATGCCGACCATGCGGTGATCGTTGTGGTTCACCCGCACCGCACCGTAATGCAACGTCAATGGGTCAGTCGTGACGATGATGTCGGGGCGGGCATGGCGAATCTCACGCACCAGATCGCGCTGCACGGCCAGCGTGTTCAGCAATTCGCCATCAACGTAGGCAAGAAAATTCACGTCCGTCACACCGAGCTTGCGCGCAGCGTTGCGCTGTTCATCGCGGCGCAGAGCGACCAGCTTCTCCGGCGTCATTTCCGGCACATCGCTGCCCTTGTTGCCGCCGGTGACGATGACATAGCGCACGTCATGGCCTTCGGCGCACCAACGGGCAATTGTGCCGCCGGCAAAAAACTCTGGGTCGTCGGGGTGTGCGACGATGACGAGGATGTTCATGGGTTGTCAGGTTTGCGCCGCATCAGTGGCCGGCGCGGACGTTGCTGTTGTTGCGACGGGTTGTCATTGGGGTGTGCAGCGCCGGTTTGCGGCGCGTTGGTCTCACTCTCAGGGCGATCCTGTCTGGTTGGGCGCTGCATATCGTTTGCCTTCGGCCTGTTATCGCGGCGCTGGTCGCGCTCACGCCGGCGTTGCTCGTCCTGGCGCTGCTCATTTTGTTTGATGTAGGCCTGGGCCGCCGGCGGCATGTCTGGTTTGCCAAGCGGCTCGATGGGCTTGTCGCTATTTGCCTTTGACTTGGCGCGCCCACAGTCGCAACCGCCACCCTCGTGCCGGTCACATGTGCCGCTCATTGCCTTCTCTTGCAGGCGCCTCATCTCCTCCAGCGGGATCAACTGCTCGCGATGAAACTCCATCTCGCGTGATTCCGGCCCCTCGCCGATCTTCACGCGCACGGCATCGCGCAGGTGCAGAATCTCAACGACCTTGCCCTCGCCCATTGGCGTGCCGATCATGCTCTTCAGCTTGGGCAGATGCCGGCGCGCTTCCACATACTGCTCGTATTCATACACCAGACAGCAGCGCAGCCGGCCGCACATGCCGGTGATGTCGTGCGGGTTCAGGCTGAGGTTCTGTTCCTTGGCGTGCTTGATCGACACCGGGCTGAACTCGGTGAGGAAGCGTGAGCAGCAGCGCTCCTCAATGCCGCACGCGCCCATGCCGCCGATGATTTTGGCGACTTCACGCGGGCTGATCTGGCGCATTTCAATGCGAGCGCGGTAGAGCCGGCTCATCACCTCGCGCAGTGCGCCGGCCTCCACGCGCTCCTCCTGGTCGCTGGAGTACAGGAAGGTCAGCGTTTGTCCGTCAAAGCTGTATTCGGCGCGCACGATCTTGACTGGCATCTTGAGCGCGGCGCTCTCGGCGCGGCAGGCGATCATTGCCTCCAACTCGCGACCCTCGTAGAAATGGCGCATGGCCATGTCGCGGCCAACGGCTTTGCGCTCGATCTTTTTATAGGGACCGCCGCCTTTGTCTTTTGGTGGCTTGGTGGTGGCAATCTGGCCCATCTGCCGGCCGCGCGCCGTGTCCACGATGACCCAATCACCAGGCTTGAGATCGTCATAGCCGGCGGCATTGTAGTGATACACCTTGCCAACCGACTGAAAACGCACCCCAACCAGTTTCAGGTCGGCGCGGTTCTCTTTATTTTGTTCAGGATAAACGCCCGTCCACTCCGGCGAGTCAAACATTGACGGCTCTTTCGCCGGCGTAACAGGCGTATTTGGATTCGTCTCACTCATCGATTGTCATATCGTCGTACGACTTGGATGGCGTCATTGTATGCCGTTTGCCTCATCTCTTGATCGGCGCGCCGTCCGGCCAGCTTTCCGCCGGCAGTTCACCCTTCGCAGCGGCATGAGCGATCCAGTCGTTGCCAGCAATGGGATCGCTACAATCATAAAACCGCGAGCTGCACACATAAACCCACGCGCAGATTTGTTGGCCATCTTGCAGTGTCACATGCACTTCACGGCGCAGGTAGTAGCTATCGGCTTCGTTGTGCGGCTCGTAACGTTCAATATCGTCCAGCGCCTGCAGCACAATCGCCGGCACCTCATACACCTCGCCGATCACGTCGCCGGCATCTGCATCGGGCAGAAAGCCTGGATACGCGCCGAAGTCATACAGCCGGCCCGGCGCTGTGCCAAAGCCAACGAACGGGCATTGCGGGAAGAGGCGCGGCATCTCCCTCACCCCGCCCTGCCGCAGTGTGCCATAGACAAAGACGTTGTCCATGTCGGTCTGGCCGATCAGGTCAGGTGGGTCGGCAGGTCGGACTCGATGGCTGGACGACCACCCGACCCAACAACTTGATCAGCCAACGATATTGATTGGGACGATGTCGTGCTGCTGGAAGTTCAGCACGCTGACGCGGGCAGCCACCTGCTGCGCAATCTCACCCATGCGCTTGGCAGCCTCGCTTTCAGGGTAACCCACCACCACCGGCTTGCCGCTATCGCCGCCGATGCGGATGGCTGGATCGAGCGGCACGCTGCCGAGGAACGGCACCTTCTTCATGCCGGCCAGCCGCTCGCCGCCGCCCTCGCCAAACAGCGCCACCTTCGCGCCGGTCTTCGGGTCGATGTACGGCCCCATGTTTTCGATCACACCGATGATGGGGATCTTGAGTTGCTCGAAGGCGGCGATGCCTTTCAACGCGTCCCCCATGCTCACCAACTGCGGCGTCGTCACGATCACGCCCATCGCACCCTGCACGGTCTGCGCCAGCGAAAGCTGCGAGTCACCGGTGCCGGGTGGCATGTCGATGATGAGGTAATCCAGATCGCCCCACGCCACATCGGACAGGAACTGGCGGATGGCACTGTGCAACATGGGGCCGCGCCACACCAACGCCTGCTCCGGCGGGTAAACGAAGCCGATGCTGAAAATCTTGATGCCATATTTCTCTTCAGGGATGAGCTTGCCGTTCTGTTGCGCCACGCTCGGCATGGCATTGCCGTCGGGCAGCAGCTCGGCCGCCGGCAACCCCACCATCAGCGGCACATTCGGGCCGTAGATGTCGTTGTCGAGCAAGCCGACCTTTGCGCCGGCCTGCGCCAGCGCGATGGCGAGATTCACCGACACGGTGCTTTTACCCACGCCGCCTTTGCCCGATGCGACAGCGATGATGTTCTTGATCGGCAGGTTGAGCGCGCTGCGCATGTGCGCGTTGGCCCGCACGTTGCTCGTCCAACCAATGTCGATCTTGCCGAGGCCGGCGATCCTGCCCAACTCGGCGCGGGCGTCCTTTTCCATCACGTCCTTCAGCGGGCAGGCCGGCGTCGTCAACTCGATCTTGAATGCCACATCGTTGCCGCTGATCTGCAAATCCTTGATCATGTTCAAGGACACAAGGTCTCTGTGCAGTTCCGGTTCAATCACCCGCGAAAGCGCGGACATCACATCTTTCTCACTAACAGCCATGATTCACTCCATGCCGGCGCTGCGCGCAGCCGGCCGCATTGTTATTCAGAACTTCAATTCTATCAGCGCGAGGCAGCGCTGCCCCAACCTTCAATTGCCAAAACCAGCATTGATCTTTCATCTTTTTCCCGTATCCTGTCCGCGCATTTGAGGATCGACATTCACACACAGGGGGATGCCATGAGCGAGAACGAGACGAACAACGAGCCGGCCGAATATGTGCCTGACCCTGAGCAGGCGGCGTTCGATGCCGAAGTGAACGCGGCTTGGCGGGAAATTCGCGCCTACGATGAGAAGATGCAGGCCGAGCATCCCGACTGGCCCACGCAGCCAGACGATCCATCGCTGAAATATGCCCAGCATTTCTTTGAGATGTATCTGGCACACCGGCCCGATGACATCAGCTTCATGGCGATTCAACATGCATTTCACATGTGGATGAACGTGGACAACGGCAGCCGGCACATTGATGCTGCGCTCGCACAGATGGACGGTGATATCGACCCGCTGGACTTCCTCGCGCACACCGTTGTCAAAGCCTATGAATGGGACGACCGCGAGGACGAAGTGCCGGCGCTCACGGCGCGTCTGCTGGCCAAGCTGGACTCGGATGAATCGCGCTCCACCCTTTTGTATGCATTGGCGCGCGACATGATGGATGCCGGCGATTACGAGAAGGCGCGCGATTTGTGCCAGCAAGTCATCGCGATGAACGCCTCGGATCACTACGTCCAGCATGCCAAGTCCGCAATCCATGAGATGGACAATCTAAATGTGGGGCAGCCGGCGCCGACGTTCGAGACGACCGACATCAATGGCAACCCGATCAGCCTCGCCGGCCTGCGCGGCAAGGTCGTATTGCTCGACTTCTGGGCCACCTGGTGCGGACCATGCATCGGCGAGTTGCCACATCTGCACCGCGTGCGTGAGAAGTTTGCCGGCGATCGCTTCACCCTTCTCAGCATCTCGCTCGACGACGACTGCGATGCAGCGCGCGCGATGATTGCTGAGAAAAACATGGCCTGGCAGCACACATGCGAAGGCGACTGGAACAACAGCAAAATTGCGCAGCTCTACAACGTCATGAGCATCCCATCAACGTTTCTCATTGCACCAGACGGCAAAATCGCAGCCAAACATTTGCGCGGTCACGATCTCGACAAGGCCATCAGCGAACTGCTCGACAGCAAATAGGTTGCGCAAGTAGCGCGTGTTGCGTGCCGGCACGCTTCGCCAACCTCATGCACAATGGGCGCGCAATGACACACCTGTCGCCTCAAAAACTGCGCGTCGCGCTGGTCGGCCTCGGCATCGGCCGGCAGCACGCGCTCGCCTATCGCAACATGTCCGACCGCTTCGCCATTCAAGCAGTCTGCGGGTTGGATCTGGAGAACGCAAAGAGTGCGGCCGCTGAGTTCGGCGCGGCTCACACACTCACGCGCTTTGAAGACGTGTTGGCCCTGCCAGACATCGACGTAGTCGACATCTGCACGCCGCCGCACCTGCACGCGCCACAGGCGGAAGCCGCGTTGCGCGCCGGCCGCCACGTGATCTGCGAGAAGCCGCTGGCCCTGTCGCTCGATGTGATCGATCATCTCGCGCAGGTTGAGCGCGAGAGCGGCAAACGCCTGATGCCGATCTTCCAGTATCGTTTCGGTGGTGGCGTGCGCAAGATGAAGCGCATCCTGGCAGCAGGGCTGGCCGGCGCACCGCTGATCGCGAGCGTGGAAATTCACTGGCGCCGGCGCGCCAGCTACTACGCCGCTGTGCCCTGGCGCGGCAGGCTGGCAACCGAGTTGGGTGGCGTGCTGACCAGCCAGGCCATCCACGCCCTCGACCTGCTGATGGAGATCGTCGGGCCGGCGAAGCGCCTCTGCGCATTCACCGCCACGAGGTCGAACCCAGTGGAGATCGAGGATTGCGCAGCGATTTCGATGGAAATGGCGAGCGGCGCGCTCGTCACCATCTCGGCCACGCTCGGCTCAGCGGTAGAAATCTCGCGCCATCGCTTCGTGTTCGAGAAGCTGGTGGCCGAGACCAACCTGCGGCCCTATTCGAACGGGGACGATCCGTGGGTGTTCACGGCGGACGATGCAGCCGCGCAGCCGGCGATTGATGCGGCGATCGCGGGCGATGGAGAAAGCGCGCGCACTGATCCACAGAATGCCGGCGGGCTGAAGGGCATCGCGCCGCCGGCGGGCTTCGATGCGCAATTGATGCGCTTCCACGAAGCAATTACCCAGGGACAGCCATTGCCAGTGAGCATCAGCGATGCGCGCCGCGCCACCGCGCTGCTGTCTGCGATCTATGCGTCCGCGCAAACAGGCCAGCCGGTGAATGTTCAGTGAAGGGCAGAGCGTTGAGACAGAGATCTACGCTTTGCGCTCTTTTGTTTTGCGTTTCGTGGATGAGGCGCTCGCCCTCGCCGGCTTGCTCGCAGGCGACTGATGCCGCAGGTAGCGACGCTGCACCTCATCGAACTCGCCGGCTTCCACCAGCTTCTCGTGCGCATACTGCCGGATCGTGTTCGACAAGCTGTAGCGCGCCTGCGGCCAGCCCTCATCCACGATCACCAGTGATTTGTTCACCAGTTGCATCAGCAGGTCGATCACCTCGCCGCGTTGGAGCAGATCGTCGTTGTGGTTGACCTGCTCGGCGCTGTCAGCGCAGATAGCTTCGACCAGGTCGAGCGTCCAATCGTCTGTGAAGATGGAGAGCCGGCGCAACATCCTGCGCTCGCTTTCAGAGAGCAGGTCGTAGCTCCAATCCATCATCGTGCGCAGGGTTTGCTGCTTCAGTGGTGCAAGGCGGTTGCTACTGGTCAGCAAGCCAAAGCGATCGTCCAGCCGCGCGGCGATCTGCTCCAGCGTGAGCAGGCGCAGGCGCGAGGCCGCAAGCTCAATCGCCAGCGGCAGGCCATCGAGTTGCTGGCACAGCTGCGCCAATAGCGCATCTTCGCCTTCGCAAAGCTCAAAATCGGACCGCACCGTGCGCGCGCGCTCAAGGAACAACTGCACTGCCTCTTCCACGCGCATCGGCGGCACCTGCCAGGTCACCTCGCCTGGCACAGCCAACGCCTCGCGACTGGTTGCCAACAACGTCATGTTTGGGCAGGCTTGCACCATGCGCACCGCCACCGTTGCGCAGGCGTCGATCAAATGCTCGCAGGTATCCAGCACGAGCAGGGCGTGCTTGTCGCACATCCAGTGGATGATCTCATCAAGCGTGGCATGTTCGCCGGCGGGTTGCAGGCCAAGCGCGAGCGCAATGGCGTCATTCACGCCTTCGGATGTGTGCACACAGGCCAGCGGCACAATCCACGCGCCATCAGCAAATGAAGGCAACAATTCAGCAGCCACCTGCACCGCCAGCCGCGTTTTGCCGACGCCGCCACTGCCGGTGAGCGTGAGCAGCCGCGCCACACCCAGCAGCCGCTGCACCTCGAACACTTCATTCTGCCGGCCCACAAAACTGGTGAGTTGCGCGCGCAAATTGGTGGGTGGCCGCTCTGGGGTTGGGGGATCACCGCGCTGGCCATTGCGCGAGGCTTCGGCCAGCGCGATCAATTGCGCAGCTTCGTCTGACTGCGCGTGCATGTCCAGCGCCTCGATCATCACGCCGCTGATCACCGCCGGATCGGGCGTGCGCTGGTTGCTCTCCAGCCGCGCAATATGCGCTTCGGAGTAGCCGACAGCGATGCCCAGCTCACGTTGGGTGAGCCGCGCGCGCCGGCGCAGGTGGCGCAGCATCTCGCCAAAGGTGCGAAATGCCGGCGGAGTGATCATTACTTCGGTCATGCGTGCGAGGTCGGTGTTGTCTCGGCGTGAACTGCATCTGAATTCTACTGCGATTGACATATTCGGTGAGATTGTTGAGAGCAGCCGGCGGATTCTTGTCAAAACTTGTCAGGAGGCTTGACAAGTGCAAGGCAGAAAAGGTCAACTTTTCGCGCTCCCTTGCGGGTAAAACTGCAGGCGTAAGTTGTTGGACTGTAATGGAATCAAGGAGGTCAATCAATGTTGAACTACAACGAGATGGCATTGGCCCGGCAGAAGTATGTGGATGTGTCGTCAAAGCCGTGCCGTGCTGAGATCGAGCCGGTGGTGAAGACCACCAACGTGATCGCCGATGCGATCGCCACTATGAAGGCAGCTTTCGCTCCGAAGGCTTCGCCGGCAACGCGCCCTGTGCGCCGCGCCTTGGCGACCGAGTGACTTTGGGTTGGCATTCGGGTGATTGAACGACCCGCCGGCTTTGGGCAGCCAGCGGGTCGTTCGTTTTTCACGCGCTCTTGTCAGACCAAGCGACAAATCGAAACGAAACTTGTCAGAATCGTCTGACAACTTTTGGACAAGAAAGATCAGGTTTGACAAGTCGCTCCGGCGTATAAACAAAGCGTCGAAAACAAGAGAGAAAGAAAGCAACGGGCTTTCTAAACGCGGTTTTTACACAAGGAGAACCATGCTTAATTACGATGTTCTATATGCGTCTCAGCAGCGCTTTGCAGATCTGATTGCCGAGGCCAATGCACGACCAGTGGAGCGCGCGATAAGCCGCCCATCAGTGATTGGCCGCGCGATGGCTGCGCTGAAGACTGTTTTTGCCAAGCCGCAGGCGAAGCAAGCGCCGGCAATGCGCCAGGGTCTTGCTGCGCACTAACCTAGACTACAGACACGCCCTCCAAGGTCAAGGAAAGTCTCGCGGCAAGCGGGACTTTTCTTGTTTCCCAGGATTTTTGCCCATGGTTGCAACAGCGACCAGCGCAAAACCGAAGGGCGGAACGATCCGAGCCAGGCTCGGGATACAAAAGGAGATACCATGATCAACTATATCGAGTTCAAACTAGCGCTAAATCGCTACGAGGACCTGCTGAATGAGGCAAATGCGCACCGCCGCTATCGCGAAGTGCTGCGCGGCGCCAACCCGATGCACAAGCTGGTGGCGCACCTGCAGGCGCTGTTGCACAAGCCCGCGCCTGAGCAAAAGCCGGCGATGCACAAGGGCCTCGCAAGCCAACAATAGTGCGTGAAAGAACCACGGTTCAAAGCACAAAAGCGACCTCGCGTTTCTGCGAGGTCGCTTTCATTTTTCGAGCCTGTCCATCCGTCCACAGAAGGAGCCAGGTCACGATTCGCGGTAGTGGCAGCCGATGCTCTGCTTGTTGCTCCATGCGGCCTGCGCGACGATGACCGCCGACCGCACCGCGTTGCGCAGGCCAAGCAATTCATCGGTCACTTTGGTCTTGCGATAGAAGCGCTCAATTTCCGTTTCAATGTGGCGCAACTCGTTCAACGCGCGGCCCAAGCGCTGTTTGTTGCGCACAAGGCCGACGTAGTTCCACATCATGCTTTGGATGGTGCTCATGTCCTGCGTGATAAGCGCGGGATCAGGCTGTTCGGGACCACTGTCCTGCCATTCAGGGATGTCGTCGGGGTCGTGCCGGCGATCTGCGCACACGCGCTCGACAATGTGGTCGGCGGCGCGCTTGCCCCACACCAATCCCTCCAGCAGCGATGTGCTGGCCAGCCGGTTTGCGCCATGCAGGCCAGTGCAACTCACCTCGCCGACCGCGTACAGGTTTTGAATCGTGGTGCGGCCGACATCATCCACCCACACGCCGCCACAAAAGTAATGCGCCGCCGGCGCGACCGGCACCAGCTCTTGCGTGATGTCCACGCCATACTCCAGGCATTGCGCGTAGATGTTCGGGAAATGCTCGCGGATGCGTTCAGACTTGATGTAATCGCGCAGATCCAAAAACACGTTCGGCACACCCTTCGCCAGCATCTCGAAGTAGATTGAGCGCGACACCACGTCGCGCGGCGCAAGGTCTTTCCACTCGGCATCGTAATTCTGCATGAATGGCGTGCCGTCTTCATGCACCAGCCGGCCGCCATCCCCGCGCGCAGCCTCGGTAATCAGAAAACGCGGCGCGCCCACCTTGACAAAAGCGGTGGGGTGAAACTGCACGAACTCGCAGTTGATCACGCGAGCGCCGGCGCGATACGCCATCGCCAAGCCATCGCCGCGCGCGCCGTGCGGGTTGGTGGTGTATTGATAAATCTGCCCGAGGCCGCCGGTTGCCAGCACGGTGCGCCGCGCCAGCACCCGCTTCACACGTCCATTGCTGCGATCCAACACATACGCGCCGACGCACGAGATGGGATCGTAGAGCGTCAGGCGATTCCTCGCGTGGTGATCCGGCGTGATCAGGTCGACGGCGGTGTGGCCGGCCAGCAGCGTGACGTTCGGCTCGTGGCGCAGCGCGTGCAGCAACTGCTTTTCGATGGCTGCGCCGGTGGCATCGGCAGCATGGGCGATGCGCGGCAGCGTGTGGCCGCCCTCGCGCGCCAGCGACACGCCATCGCCATGATGGTCAAACGGCACATGCAGTTGCTCGATCAAAATCTGCTTGACGAGTTCCGGCCCCTGCTCCGACAGCACGCGCACCGCTTTGGGGTTGGTGAAGTAGGCGCCGGCGCGGTCGATGTCTTCGGCCAGCAAATGGGGCGAGTCGTCGTGGCCGCGATAGATGATGCCACCTTGCGCCCAGGCGGTGTTGGCATCGTCGGGTTGGAATGAGCGCGTGATGAGCGTGACCTGCACGCCGGCCTGCGCCAGCTTCAGTGCAGCGGTGCCGCCGGCGATCCCGCAGCCGATGATGAGCACATCGGTTTCGATGAGTTCAGTCATTCAGTCTTTCTTCCCCGATCCACCGATCTTGATCATGCGATCGACGGCGCTGAAGGCGCGCACACGGATGTCTTCCGGCACATCGATGACGTACTGCATCTTTTGCAGGGCGAGCAGCGTGTCTTCCAGCGTGATCTCGTTCATGTGCGGGCAACGCACGCTGCACAGGCGCAGCATCTCCTTGTCGGGGTTGGCGCCGGCGATGTTGTCGCCCATCGAGCATTCAGTCAGCAGCAGATAGCGCGGCGCGTTGGTCTGCTCGACATACTTGATCATCGCGGTGGTGCTGCCGCTGAAGTCCGACGCAGCCACCACCTCCGGCGAGCATTCTGGGTGCGCCAGAATCACCACGTCAGGATAATCGCTGCGCACATTCTGGATGTCTTCGAGGGTGAACTTCTCATGCACTTCGCAGCGGCCATGCCAGCCGATCATCTCGTATTGCAGGTTCGGGTCGCCGGCCTTCATCTGTTTGGTCGGGAAGATGATGCGCTTGCCGGTGTCGCGCGCGATGTTGCCGGCGAGGTATTCATCCGGCAGGAAGATGATCTTGTCGCTGCCGAGCGACTTCACCACTTCGGCTGCGTTGCCGCTGGTGCAGCAGATGTCGGTCTCAGCTTTCACGTCGGCGTAGGTGTTCACATAGGTCACGACCGGCACGCCGGGGAAGCGCGCCTTCAGGTCGCGCACGTCCTGCGCAGTGATGCTTGACGCGAGCGAACAGCCGGCCTTTTTTGCCGGCAAAAGCACGGTCTTGGTCGGGTTCAGGATCTTCGCCGTCTCGGCCATGAAGCGCACGCCACAGAACACGATCACGTCCTTGTCGGTGGTGGCAGCCTTGCGGCTGAGTTCGAGCGAGTCGCCGACAAAATCGGGGATGGAGTAAAAAAGCGCCGGCTCCATGTAGTTGTGGCCGAGGATTACCGCGTTGCGCTCAATCTTGAGCTGGTTGATCTGCGCGGCAATCTTTGCCTTGTAAAACAACTCGGCATCCGGCGCCACGTTGCTCAGTTTCTTTTTGAGCGCGTGATACATATCTTCCGCATTCGTGATATTTGAAGTTGGGGTTGCCATCTTGCCTCCTGTATCCTGCTGCGCTTCACAAATGATTTCGTGAAGCGCGGCGCACGATCCATCATGCGTCACTTCTGTTCATCCAGCCACAAGCTAATGTCCAATGCAATCACTGAGTGCGTCACCGCGCCTGTGGAAATGTAATCCACGCCGGTCTCAGCGATGGCGCGCACGGTGTCGAGCGTGACGTTGCCGCTCGCCTCCAGTTTGACGCGGCCCTGCACCAACTGCACCGCCCTGCGCATGTCGGCCACGCTCATGTTGTCCAGCATGATGCGGTCGACGTTCAGCGCCAGCGCCTCATTCAACTCGTCGAAGTCACGCACCTCCACTTCGATGGGGCGCTTGCGCGTATCACAGGCGCGCACGCGCTGCACCGCCGCTGCGATGCTGCCGGCGCACGCTGCGATGTGGTTGTTCTTGATCATCACCATATCGTGCAAGCCGATGCGATGATTTTGCCCACCGCCGGCAGCAAATGCCATTTTGTCCAACACGCGCAGCCCGGGCGCGGTTTTGCGCGTGTCGAGGACGATGGCGCGCGTGCCCTGCACCGCCTGGACAAAGCGTTGCGCAGCGGTGGCGATGCCCGACATGCGTTGCAGCAGGTTGAGCGCGGTGCGTTCGCCAGTGAGCAGGGCGCGGGCCGGCCCTTCAATGGTGGCGAGTGTTTGTCTTGGTGTCACGGTTTCACCATCCGCAACCAGCCACGTGATCTTCACGCGCGCATCGAGCAGGGTGAAGGCGAGCGCAGCAATAGCAGCGCCGGCCAGCACGCCATGCGCCTTTGCGACAAAGCGCCCTGTGAGCCAGTCATCCGCCGGCACGGTGCAGTTCGTCGTCACATCGCCATCGCCGACGTCCTCGTCCAGCGCGCGGCGCACAATCGCCTCAATCTCTGGAGTGATCCTCATAGGTTTAGTGTCAATCATACACCTGCTGTCAAGCACTATGGAGATTGGAGATTTCACATTTCGTATTTCAAGCGCCCAGTCTCCAGTCTCCAATCTTTTCCGTTGCATAGAATGATGCCATGCTTTACGGCGAGGTGGATGCAGCGGATTTTGATACGCTGGCTGGCGCATTGGGCGACTCGCCGTTCACAGTGATCTCGGCGCATCTGCTGCGCCGGCGCTGGTGCCGCGCCTGGATTGCCGGCGTGCCACAGCGCTTCGACGCGCTCGTGCTGCATCATGTAGACGACGCCAGCGAGCCGACCAGCTTTGGCGAGGATGCCGACGCCATCTGGCAGTTGTTGCAACACGTGCAGGGCTGGACGTGCATCGAGTCGGCGCCGGCGATTGCGCCAAGGCTGGGGCAACTGATTGAACAGCAGTTGCACGCGCCAGTGCGTTACCTGCAAGACATCTTCCACACACTGACACAACCGGCGCCCGACCTGCCCCACCCGCAAGTTCGCCTGCTAACGATGGCCGACCTGCCGCTGATCGCCGCAGCGCAACCCAATATGTCTCGCGAGCAGATCGCATGGATCCTGCGCGAAGGGGCGATGGCCGGCGCGGTGGTGGATGGGCAACTGGCAGCGTGGGCGCAGACGTACGCCATCTCGTCAAGATATTGTGATGTGGGCGTGTTCACGCATCAAGCGCAGCGCCGGCGGGGTTTCTCGGCCGCCTGCACAGCGCTGGTGACAAAGACGATGCAACAGCGCGGCCTCATCCCCGTGTGGAGCACCGGCGAACACAACACCGCTTCACTTGCCGTCGCGCGCAGGATTGGATTCCGCGAGACAGGGCGACTGGTCTACACGATTCCAGATTTGCCGCACGTATGATTTCCCCTGCATCTTTTTGGCTCCACTCGCCTACACCAGCGTGTATCGCCAACTGACCGGCTCACCATTTTCGTAAGGCATCACGCCGTGGAACTGGCGCGAGTCGTCGCTGAAGACCAGCGGCAGAAAGTAGCGATCACCAGCCCACATGTCGATCTGCATATTCACCACGCGCTGCACATCCATCCATTCCAGCGTGCCTTCGTGATTGGATGTGCGCGGCTCGCCGTCGAACGCGGTGATGAGGAAGATGAAGCCAAGCCAGTCTTCGCCGTTCTTGCCAAACCCAGGCCAACTGATCGTGCCGCGCAATTGCATCGCAGTGATCTCGATGCCGGCCTCTTCACGAATCTCGCGTTTCATGCATTCGGCGGCGTCTTCGTCGCGCTCCATCTTGCCGCCGAGGCCGTTGTATTTGCCATAGGCCTGGTCGTCGGGGCGGGCGTTGCGATGGATCATCAACACCTTTGCGCGATCAGGTGACAGCACATAGCCAAGCGTGCCAGTGATGGGGGTATAGGGCATGGAAATGCTGGGAATCAAAAACCCGACTTCGAGGGAAGTCGGGTTTTGGAATTTACGCTTTTGGCGCTTCGGGTGGGTTGTCCTGCGCCGGTGGTTCAGCGGCCGGCTTGTCCGTCGGTGGCAGGTTGCCCTCTGGCGCGGTCGCCGGCGGTTCGGCAGGCTTGGGTGAGGGTTTCGGTGTCGCGGCGGGTCCACTCGCTGGCGCAGCCGGCTTAGCTGCAGACGCAGGCGGCCTGGCCGCACCCGCCGCGGGTGGCTTGGGCGCAGCTGCACCAGCAGCAGGCTTGGCGCCGCCGGCAGCTGCCGCGGCCGCCTTGGCTGCATCGGCCTTCGCCTTCGCCTCTGCCGCAGCGCGCTTCTTCTCTTCCTCGGCGGCTCTCTCGGTCAGCTCGCGCGTCCAATCCAGCGGGTGAAGCGCTGCGTGATAGGTGTCGGGCTTGAGCAGTTGGTCCTTGTCCTGCACCAAACGCGCATGCGGCTGATCGCCTGGGTAATAGCCCAGTTCAAAGTCATGATCCATCTTGATCGCTTCGAACGGGCAGAATTCCGCGCAATAGCCGCAGTTCATACAGATGGTCGTATCAATATAGAACTCTTTTGGCTGCGGGATGGGGCGCTTGGTCACCGGGTCCTCGGTGCGCACGATCCAGATGCACTGCGGCGGACACACCTTCACGCAAATGCCGCATGAGGTGCATTTGATCTCGTCCTTGGCAGTGTCATGCACGAGAAACGGCACGTAGCGAAAATTCTCCGGCAGCGGCAAGCGCTCCTTCGGATATTCCACCGTCACCATGCCTCTGTTCTTCGGGCTTTGCCGGCGCAGCGGGCGCGGTTCCTGCACGCCGCTCTTGTTCAGCATGTACTTGAGGTCTTCTGCGTAGGTGCTGATGAAGTGCCTGAGCGTCACGCCCATGCCCTTCAGGATGCCTGAACCCATCAGTCCCATTTCAACATTGCTCCATTTGTTCATTGCGCCATCGGGTCATCCGGTCATTGACAAATGGCCTGATGACGCAATCACCAAATCACTCAACTCAGCGATCCACTTCTCCCAGCACAATATCGAGCGAGCCGAGGATGACGACGGCATCGGCCACTTTATGGCCCACAGTCATCTCCTTCAGCGCAGTCAGATTGATGAACGAGCATGAGCGAATGTGGTAACGATACGGATTGTGGCTGCCCTCGCTCACGAGATAGAAACCCAACTCGCCCTTGGGAATCTCGACGCGCGCATAGGCCTGCCCCGCCGGCACGCGGTGGTTGTAGGCCTTCTTGCCGGCTTGGATGTCGCCATATTTGCTGTTCGCGTCGATCTGGTTCAACGCCTGCTGCACGATGCGCACCGACTGGCGCATCTCCTGCACGCGAATGCGATAGCGGTCATACACATCGGCGTTGTACAGCACCGGAATTTCAAAATCGAAGCGATCGTAGATGCCATAGGGATCTGCGCGACGGATGTCGTATGGCACGCCGGCAGCGCGCAGGCACGGGCCGGTCAGGCTGTAGTTCACGCTGCGCTCGGCCGGCAGATAGCCCACGCCGATCGTGCGCGCGCGCACGATCTCGTTATCGGTGAGCAGCTCTTCCAACTCGTCGATCTTGCGCGGGATGCGCTCAAAAGCCAGCTCGCGCGCGCGCGCAAACTGCTCTGGCGTCATGTCGCGCAGGACGCCGCCAAAGCGCATGTAATTGTTCATCATGCGGCTGCCCGTCACTGCCTCGAACAGGTCGATGATCAGGTCGCGCTCGGTGATGAAGTAGAGCGCCGGCGTATAGAACGCGCCGAGGTCGTTCAGCAGGAAGCCGGTGGCCCAGAAGTGCGATGAGATGCGATTCAACTCCCCCAGGATCACGCGCAGATATTCCGCGCGCTCGGTCGGCTTGACACCCATCATCTTTTCGACCGCCAGCACATAGCCCCACTCGTTTACCAGCCCGCACAGATAGTCCAGCCGGTCGGTGAAGGGGATGTTGTGCAGCCACGTGTTGCGCTCGCCAATCTTCTCGTGATTGCGATGCAGGTAACCCAGCACCAGCTTCAGGTCGGTCACCGTCTCGCCATCGAGCTTGACCACCATGCGCAACACGCCATGCGTGGAGGGGTGTTGCGGTCCCATGTTGACGATGATCTGATCGGTCTTGATCTCGTCGATGTCGGCAAGATTGTTGCTGTCACGGTCAAAGACGGACACCGCCGCGCCCAGACCAGAGGGTTGCGCGCTGGCGTGATTCTGATCGATCACTGGCACGTTGGCGACGCCGGCGCCCATCGAGTCATACAAACCCGCATCGGGGTCGACTGCAAAATTCAGCGGATCGAAACCCGGCGGGAAGTTCACGTTGTCCGCCCATGGCACACGGTCTTCGGCCATCTCGTGTTTGCCATTCGGCCAGCGGCTCTCGAAAGGCTTGGTGTCTTCCTCGTAATAGGCCTCTTTCCAGTCCTTGCGCATCGGGTGGCCGGCGAATCCTTCCCACAGCAAAATGCGGCGCGGGTCGGGATGGTTGCTGAATGGCACGCCATACAGGTCATAGACCTCGCGCTCCTGAAATTCAGCGCCGGCATACACTGGCGTGAGCGACGGCACCGGCTCGGTAAGTTCGTTGCCCTGTGGACGCGGCACGCGCAACTTGAAGTTCAACGGCTCGCCGCCCTTCATGCGCTGCACGTGATACACCAGCTCGATCTCGTTGTCCTTGATGTAATCAACCGCGGTGAGATTGTCGAGCATGGCATAGCCAAGCTCATCGCGCAGACAGGTGGCGATCTCGATCAATTTGCTCTTGTCGCTGATCGTCACGCCGACATAGGCGGCCGGCGCAATTACGTCCTCGCCAAATTTCTGCTGCAACTGCGTCATCTCCGGCGTCATTGTCGCCGGCGTCGGGCCCTTGGCAGCAGCGCCATGCGCGCCAGCAGCCGGTCTGGCTGCGGCAGGCCTGGCAGCCGCAGCAGGCGCAGCTTTTGGCGCGGCGGCTGGGGCTGGCTTGGGCGCTTCACTCTGTGCGCCGCCGGTCGGGGTTGGGGTTGTATTTTCTTCAGCCATTTGAAGAAGTCATTAGCAATCAGTAATCTGTGATCGGCAATTGCCACGTCACGCTGGTCACATCGGCCACATCACTGAGTTGCAGCAGCTTTTTCCTTGATCTCTTCTGCGCGGCGCAGATCCACCAGATCGGGGCCAAGCACCGGCACCGGAATCGAGTCGGATTCGCCCTTGCGATACCAGCTCACCGTGCTGAGCGATTGCTTCTCGATCTTCTCTTGCAGCTTGATGAAGCTGTGCAGCAGCGCCTCGGGGCGCGGTGGGCAGCCTGTGATGTAGACATCGACCGGGATGAATTTGTCGACGCCGGAGACGACGTTGTAGCCTTCCTTGAAGGGGCCGCCACCAGTGGCGCACGCACCCATCGAGATCACATAGCGCGGCTCGGGCATCTGGTTATAGAGCCGCACAATCTGCGGCACCATCTTTTTGGTCACAGTGCCAGAGACGATCATCAGGTCAGCCTGGCGCGGGCTGGCGCGCATCAGTTCCCAGCCCAGGCGCGACAGGTCGTTGCGGCTGGCAGCAGTGCAAATCATCTCGATGGCGCAGCACGCCAGGCCGAACAACATCGGCCACACGCTGCGCTTGCGTCCCCAGTTGTAGATCTTGTCCAGCGACGTGATGAAGACGTTGTTCTTCAAGTCTTCTGGCACGCGCGGGTCGTTCTGCATCACTTCCGGCGCGCTCTGTGCTGCGCTTGTGTTCGCTTCAGCCATCTCACTCTCCAAATCTGATTGCAGTCGGTTTTCGCGCCAGCGCAAAAGGCCAGCGCGCTCAGATCAACTCTACCCATTCCACAAGGATCTGTTCAAGCCATTCAGTGGGCATGGTCGCGCGGTCATCAGCAAAGGCATCCAGCGCGATCACCCATGCGTGCAACACCGCCGGCTCGACCAGCGATGGGTCGGTGACGTCAGGATGCGCTTCGCGCAAGAGCAGCGCAATTGGATAGGCATCATCCCAATACACCGGATCCCGCATGTGAAATTCGACACGATTATACCCATCTGCTGTTTTTTATCGAATGCGCTTTTTCACCCATCGCGTCTCATCACACCTCATCTCTTTGCGCTTTTATCTCTTTTCATCTGTCGCTCAGTCCAACGTGCTAGAATCCCGCTCGTGAGATTTGCGGCGCGGGCTGCGCGTTTTTGTGCGAACAAAAACGGAGCCGCGTCCGGTTGAAAACATTCAGGAGAGCGCACACATGGCAACGGTTCAACTGACCGAGAGTGAGACCAAGATCGAGATGGTGGAAGCGCCGGCGATGACCCTTTCATCGCTGGCAGAAGACAAGCTGCGCGATCTGCTTGTTTCGCGCAACATCCCGAATCATGGATTGCGCGTATTCGTGGCCGGCGGCGGCTGCGGCGGCTTGCAATACGGCATGGCCTTCGAAGCGCAAGCCCGCGAATTTGACACCATCATCGACCAGAACGGCGTGAAGCTGTTCATCGACCCAACCAGCCTGATGTATCTCGGCGGCGCATCCATCGACTATGTCGACAGCCTGATGGGCGGCGGCTTCAAGATCGAAAACCCCAATGCCATGTCGGCTTGCGGTTGCGGCAGCTCATTCAAAACGAAGGACTCCAGCACAACCGACGAAGATGCAAGCTGCGGTTGTGGCTCCGGTTGCGGCTGCCACTGATCGCAATTTCGAGGAACGAGTTCCGAGTGCCGAGTGCAACGTTTCGAGTGTTCATGCTCGGATCTCTTCACTCGGCACTCGGAACTTTTTTTCATGTTCAAAAATCTCTTTAACCCCAAACCGAAGCCGGAAGCGAAAGACGGCAAGGAGATGAAGCGGCTGTGGATCGACCTGGGCGACTTGGGCGACCTGGTCAACCCCGCCGGCCCGCACGAGCAGTGGCAGGATCACGGCCTCGCTTTGCTGCGCACCATCCTGCACCAGAACGGTCTGATGACCGACATGTTCAGCACGCGCCAATGCACCAGTTGGGAAGAGGTGGCGAAGCGCATGAAGGGCTATGACATGCTCATCATGAACGTGCGCAGCTACACCTACCCCTCTGGATACCGTTCGGCGAAAATCTTCAAGGAAGTCAACCCGAACGGCATTGTGCTGGCCGGCGGCATGCACGCCACGGTGGCGCTGGATGAAATGAAGGCAGTGCCGGAGTTCGACAAGATCTGCCAGGGGCCGGGCGAGAACATCATCGTCAACCTCGTCAGCAACCCCGATGCCTTCCCGCGCGTGATTCTGGGCGTCGGCTCAAAGAGCATGGCTGAGTGGCCGATGATTGACCGCACGCTGTGGCCGCAGCCGGCGAGCAAGCAACTGGCGACAAAGTTCAACTGGCCGCTGGAGCCGGAGTGTGGCTGGGGGCCGGCGCCGGTGGTCACGATGCTCACCAGCCGCGTGTGCCCGTGGCAATGCGCCTTCTGCAATGAGAACAGCTACATCCCAAACATGGGGCGCCGGCCGGTGGACATGGTGATCGAAGAGTTGAACTATCTCGACGAAACCTTCGGCCCGATTGGCTCGATCGTCATCCACGACAGCATGTTCTTCCAGAACCCAAGCTGGCTGGAAGAGTGGGTGGAGAAATATCCAAAATATGCCAACAAGGTGTGGCCATATTGGGCGGCCGCGCGCGCCGACACCGTGCGCCAATGGCCGGATCTGTTCGAGGCCATCGTGCGCACAACCAACTGGACAGCGGTGTCCATCGGCTTTGAAAGCGGCAGCGATCGCGTGCTGAAGATCCTGAACAAGGAATGCACCGAAGAGGACAACTACTTTGCCATCGATCTGCTCACGCGCATCGGTGACGACATGGAGGCGAAGGGGCAAAAGGCGCCGGTGTTCTGGAGCAACATCATGCTCGGCATCCCCGGCGAGACGCGCGAAGACGCCTTCAAGACCCTGCGCATGTTGAACTACACCAAGCGCATCATGCCTTCAATCTCGTTCTATGCGCCCTATCCGGGTTCTGCGCTCGGCCACCAGATCATCGCCGAGGGCAAGAGCAAGATGACGAAGGAGAACTACCACCGCTACCCCGACGACGAGAAGGTGATTGGCGTGGATTACCAGTTCTACCGCGAGTTGCTCAGCGGCAAATATGACGACGAGGTGAATCGCGGCATGGCGAGCATTCGCCAGCAGCGCCTTGACTACTGGAACGCGCTGGCGAAGGCGTAGTTGTTTTGGATCTCAGATTTTGGATTGCGCATCGGTGTCAATCCAAAATCTGAAACCCGAAATCCAAAATCAAAAAGATGAGTTCCTTTAGCAATCCCCACTTCATGTATCTGTTCGAGATGAAGAACGGCAAGAAGAAGCTGGTCTACGGTCAGTCGCCCGAAGACGCGCTGAAGACGCTCTCGTACCGGCTGACCCAGGAGGAGATGGATCAGATCATCAAGGATCGATACACCAAGATCAACCAGCGCCAATTGCAGGAATATGTGCATGAGCTGGGCTAGTCAGGATGCGACCCACCCTGTAGCGCCGGCTTAAAACAACTGCAACCCTTCGCCCTGCCCTCGCATGGTTATTGCAGAATAGTCGTCCAGTTTCAAAGTGAAGCTGTATGTCAGGATGCATCTGACATGCAGCTCATTGTTTTTTCCGGCCTGCCTGGCACGGGCAAAAGCAGCCTGGCAGATGCGGTGGGCCGGCGGCTCGGCATCCCGGTATTTTCGAAAGACGTGCTGGAAGCGGCGATCGTGCGCGCCGGCATGACCGAGCAGGAGGACGCGCGCCAGCAGCTTGGCTGGGCCGGCTACGAACTGCTCACCACTCTCGCCACGCGCCAGCTTCGGCTGGGTCAATCGGCCATCCTCGATTCCGTCACCAGCACTGCGAGCATTCGCAACGCCTGGCGCGCGCTGGCTCACACGCGCGGCGCGGAATGGCGCGTGATCGAGTGCGTATGCTCGGACGCCGAGACGCACCGGCTGCGGCTGGAAGGGCGCAAGCGCGGCATTGCCGGCTGGCCAGAGTTGACGTGGAATGACGTGGAGCGCGTGCGCGGCTACTTTACGCCATGGCAGGAAGCGCACCTCACGGTGGACGCCATGGCAACTTTCGGTGAAAATATCGATCTGGTCTTGAATTATCTGAGCACCGAACATGCCTTCGCAAAGTGAATCCGCACCCGATGAAATCGATGCGCTGCTGAGGGCGCTGGGTGAGCCGCCGGCGCGTGAACGCCGGCTGGCGCTGCTGCAATCGATGGCGCATGGGTTGCGGCTGAAGGATCATCGCGACATCGAAGGCCACAAGTCATTCGTGCTGCACCGCGTGGACGACAGCGGCGAGTCGGTGAACTGGTCAGATGTGGAGGCGCTGGTGGACGCCGGCCTCATCAGCAGCAACAAGAAATTCCCCGCCGCCACCTACTGGTTGACCGAGCAGGGCAATCGATTGCTGACACAAATCTGAGTATGATTCAAACTGGAGCCGTGCAACATCACATCGCACGCGCTTAAAGTGAGTATTCATGCGAGGAATCACTATTTTCAGCGGGAGCGCGCATCCCGAACTGGCCGAGGAAATCTGCAACTATCTGGGGATCCCCCGCTCGCCCACCGCCGTCAATCGCTTCAGCAACGACTGCATCCAGGTGCAACTGTGCGCCAGTTGTCGCGAGGCAGACGTGTTTTTCATCCAGCCGCTCTGCCCGCCCGTGCAAGACCACTTGATGGAGCTGTTGCAGATGCTGGATGCAGCGCGCGGCAGCGCCGCCGCGCGGTTGACGGCAGTCATCCCCTACTACGCCTACGCCCGCTCCGACAAAAAAGACGCGCCGCGCATCCCCATCACAGCGAAGCTGGTGGCCGACCTGCTGTCGACCGCCGGCGCCGACCGCGTGTTGACCATGACGCTGCACTCGCCGCAGGTGCATGGCTTCTTCGACGTGCCGGTGGATCACCTCAACGCGCTGAACGTGCTGGCGCGCCATTTCCGCGAGCGCGGCGATCTGGGGAACACCGTCGTCGTGTCACCCGACCTGGGCAACGCAAAAAACGCAGCGAAGTTTGCGCGGCTGTTGAAATCGCCGGTGGCCGCCGGCAACAAGCGCCGCATCAGCGACGAGAAGGTCGCCATTGACCTCGTCGGTGATGTGGATGGCAAGGACGTCATCATCATGGATGACGAGATCGCCACCGCCGGCACCATCATCGAAATTCTGGACGTGGTGCGGCAACGCGGCGCGCGCCGGCTGTCAGTCGTCTGCACGCATGGTCTGTTCACCGGGCCGGCCATCGAGCGCCTGAAGGTGGAAGCCGGCGTGGATGAAATCGTCACCACCAACACCGTGCCGATCCCGCCCGAGAAGCGCCTGCCAAACTTGCAGGTGCTATCCATCGCGCCGCTCATCGCCGAGGCCATTCGCCGCACCCACAATGGCGAATCGATCAGCGCGCTGTTCGAGGATCCGATCTGAGCGCGATGGGAGCAGGTGGGATGCCCGCAATCACGCAGCGCCATCCCACATCACTATTTCCCGATCTCCAGCTTCATCTCCAGCCACTGCGCCGCCGGCGCGTCGACAAAGCCAAATTCATATCGACCATCCGGCGTTGCTATGGCGCGATAGTTGTCCACCCACGCCACGAAGCCGAGCGCGATGCGCGGCGGTTTCGTGGCGCGCAACACAACGCGGCCATCCACGCTGAATAGCGCCTCATCCTGCAGCCAATCCAGCGCAAAGTCGTGCCACTGCGTCATGTCCAGGTCGAGCGGCATCTCCTGCGCGCTGACAAGGTTGCGCGCTGCAGACATGGCGAGCGAGGAGACGAACGGCAGGCGCAGCGCGAGATTGCCGGCGGCCATGACGACCTGCGCGATGCCGGCGCGCAGACCCCTTGCCTCGCGCCCGGGCAGGGACGATGACAGCGATGCGGCTTTGAAGCCGTGTCCGGGCACACCCTTTGCCAGTTGCAAGTCGCTCTCTGGCGAGCCGTAGAAAAACCATGCGTTCTGCGGCGCCGCCAGCACGCCACCCTCGCGGGTGAAGGGATGATTCCAGAAGCCGAAACCGGCCGTGCCTTTCAGCGTGCCGGCGGGGTGCGAGAAGCGCGCGCGAAGGCGCAAGTGTTGCGGGGGTCGATTCACAAAGGTGCGCGGCAGCGCGTGGTCATAGTCGTCGAGTTGCGCATCGACGTAGCCGGCGCTCGTTGCCGGCGGGATGATCAGCCGGATCAGCTCGCCCTCACGCTCCACACGCCCGCCATTCACCAGATGCTCGTGCAAGTGCATGTGGAAAGCTTAACGCAGCGCCGCAGATCACATGCTTTGTTTGACGCAACGGGTGTTCTGCTGATAATTTGCAACACCATCCAGGTTGGGTGGACTCAGGAACAGACAAAGTTGGTGCGCCGTTGGCAGCGCAGGCGGCGTTCTCCTCGCCACGCTGAGCATGCTCACGGTAATGTTAAAGGGGCTAACGAGCGCTCACTCTCACGCCTATATGAAAAACCCAAACACACACCATCAACGCATCGCAAAAATGACCTTCGCCTCCGTCTATCCGATGTATCTCGCAAAAGTGACAAAGAAGGGCAGAACCAAAGAAGAGTTGCATCAGGTCATCGAGTGGTTAACCGGCTTCGATGATCAGAAGCTTCTAAAACTCATCGAGGAAGGCGCAACATTTGAAACGTTCTTCCAACAGGCCACCCTAAACCCGAATGCGCGCCTCATCACCGGGGTCATCTGTGGGTATCGCGTGGAGGAGATCGAGGATCCTTTGACGCAAAAGGCGAGATATTTGGACAAGCTGGTGGATGAGTTGGCAAAGGGCAGGAAGATGGAGAAGATCTTGCGTGGCGTGTAAGGTGTTGTGTCGCCACGCGCAACGGGAAATCCAGAACGAATGGATGTTCACCCAGACAGGGGCAACCCTGAAGACCAGATGGAGTAAACCATGAAAATCACTGTCATCGGAGCCACAGGCATGATTGGCTCACGCATCGTTGCTGAAGCCGCAAGTCGCGGGCATGAGGTAACGGCAGTCAGTCGATCGGGCGCAGCGGCGGAGGGCGCATCTAAAACAGCAGCCATGGAGCTGAGCGACACCCCTGCCGTGCGCGCAGCCATAGAAGCGTCGGATGCTACGGTCATCGCCGTCGCTCCGGACCGCAGCGGGGGTTCGCACGAGCCAACCATTCAGGCCCATCGCGACCTGATTGCCGCCCAGCCACACGCTCGTTTCCTCGTCGTCGGCGGAGCCGGATCCCTTGAGATCGACGGTGTCCGCCTCAAAGACACCCCTGGATTCCCGCCCGCCTATTACAACGAGGCCGCGACCTTATCGACTGTGCTCGACCTGTACCGCGCCTCGAAAAATCTCAACTGGACCATACTGTCACCTGCTCCAGCGATTGCCCCAGGCAAGCACACCGGCGCTTATCGCGTCGGCTCAAACAGCCCGGTTGGCGACGCAATCAGCGCAGAGGACTTCGCCGTTGCGGTTGTCGACGAAATCGAGAAGCCCGCTCATACTGGAACTCGTTTCACCGTGGCCAACTGACCGGCGGACGCGACCTGACGGATCATTCAAGCCGGCGCTCATTGCCGGCGGGATGATCTGCCGGATCAGCTTGCCTCACGCTCCACGCGCCCGCCATTCACCAGCATCGAGACAGAGAGTTCCCATGATCAATGAATCATTCATTACAAACCACATCATCAGCGCGTTTGAAGGTGTTGAAAGCACGGTCAATCTGGGATATACGTTCTTTTTCTACCGTGACGACCAAATGCACGCCTTCGCGACGATTGCCTCCACAGGCAATGAGTATGAAAAGATTTCCAACCTCGATCGTCCAGGGGTATACCGTCTGAATATGGGCGTAAGCCGAGAGACATTTCAGTCCCTCTTTGGAGCAAAGAAGATCAACCCGAGTGATTACGACTTCACCGCGTTGGACGTCATCATGCCGCACCCCGATTATTCGTCGCAACATTTCCTCTGCGTGCTTTCGCCAGGCGAAGAGACGTTTGAAAAGATCCGCCCAATGCTCGCCGAAGC